>NZ_JBEXPY010000025.1:0-132368 GCF_040612315.1 Streptomyces sp. NPDC006435 | reverse complement strand
ACCCTCTTCCCCTACCCGACGCACTTCCGATCGCGCGCGGTCTGCTCCGCAGACACGACGCGGCGGCGCTACGCGCCGCTTCCCCCGGAGCGCTTCGCGCTCCGGGGTGCCGGGCCACTCCGTGGCCCTGGGTCACATCTGGCGCTCCGCGCCAGATGTGACGATCCGCTAGCGCGGATCGGTCGCAGCCGCTCCGCGCCTGCTCAGAGGCCCGCTACGCGGGCGGCTGGCTACGGGGAAGGGCGTGCGGGGGTCGGCTTGGTGACGAACCGTCACATGGTTGATGCGGTCCAGCCTTGACGGCTGATCAGATCTGGTTAACCTCGAACACTTCCTGACTTCGCATGCGTCAAACTGCTGGACCGGATAGGTCCTCATCTGATGGCAGACCACCGGGCCGGACGGGACGCCACTCAAGGGAGTGGCAAAGCCCGCTCGGGCGGCTCTCCCGAGAGCGCGTCATTTCCGAGCCCCGGATAATTTCTCATCTGTTGCCGGACCACCATTACCGGTGCAAGAAAGGAAACAGAAATGACTGCAATGCCTTTGAGGCCGCATCAGGTAGAAGCAGTGGACGGCGCCAGGCGGATGCTCGCGAATCCGCCTGGCGGGGAAATCCCTGAAAAGGGTCTCCGGGCGCAGGTGATCGCGGCTACGGGGTCAGGAAAACAAGGGTCGGGGTGGAGGTCGCGAACCGTCTTTCCGCTCGCCGGGTGCTGGTCCTGGTGCCGACGCTCGATCTGCTGGTGCAGATGGCCGGCGCGTGGCGGCGGGGGGCGATGGTCGGGGTGAGGAGACTGGGGGGATGCCGTGCATCACTGATCCGGGTGATCTGGCGGAGTGGGTGCGGGGCTTGGAGACCGTGACGGTGTTCGCGACGTACGCGTCGCTGGTGGGGCATCGTGGCCCCTTACCAGGTCCTGTGCCTGGACATCTGCGACCCGGAGGTCTACGCGGCGCTGGCGGACGGCGGTCTGGGGACGGGGGCGGCGCGGGGGGTGCGGCTGGCGGCGATTCAGAGCGGGTTGATGCGGGCTGCGGTGGAGGAGCGGGTACGGCGCGTACTGTCTTTTCGCAGCCGGGTGAGCGACGCGGAGGCGATGGCGGCCGGGGTGGCGGGGGTGGCGGCGCGCCTGGCCGAGGAGGAGCCCGACACCTACCCGCCCGCGAGCCGGGTGTGGGCGGACTGGCTCTACGGCGACCACTCCCCCGCACACCGCCGAAAGGTCTTGGCTGAATTCGCTTCGGATTTTCTTGACGGGAATTCAAATGCCCCTGCTGCCCTTCGTGTTCTCAGCTCCGTAAAAGTGCTTGGGGAGGGAGTGGATGCGGCAGAGTGTGATGCGGTGCTTTTCGCGGATGCGTGCGGGTCGATGGTCGATATTGTGCAGATGGTCGGGCGTGCTCTGCGCACCAGCCCGGGGCGAGGGAAACTGGCGACTTTGATTGTTCCAGTTTCCCTCGGGCCGGACGAGGATCCGGACGAAATGCTGACGTCCCGTTCCTACTCGACTCCCGCGAAAATCCTCGGTGCTCTTCGGGCGCACGATACGGAGACCATCGAAAGGCTGGCCGATCCCCGTGTCCGCAGCGGCCGGGAGCAGGGTGGCAAGGACGTTGACGAGGGCCAGGAGCGCGAGGGCCAGGATGAGGGGGACGCCGAGGGATCCGAGGCAAATTCGCAGGTGAGCGCGGCGGCGGGCTCGGTGTTGCGGTTCGGCGAGGAGCGCGATCCGGTGGCGTTGGCGAGCTTCGTGGCTGCGGGTGATCGACCCGGAAGGGGGGTACTGGCGGCGCGGGATCGAGGCCGCCACGCGGTGGCTACGTGAGACGGGAGCTGACCGGCTGCGGGTGCCGTACGCGTACGTGACGCCGGAGGCGTGGGGCGCGGTGGGCGGGCATCCGCTGGGGCAGTGGCTGGCGTCTCGGCGGATCGAGTACGCCGACGGGGCTCTGGAGGCTGGGCGTGTGGTGGAGTTGGAGGCGCTGGGGGTGGTGTGGTCGGAGTGGGATGCAGCCTGGGAGGACGGCCTGATGGTGGCTCGGCGCTACGCCGAGGCGAACGGGCATTTCCTGCCCCCGGTCACGGCGGTGTGGAGCGCCTACCCCATTGGGGTGTGGGCGAAGAACGCGCGGGTGGTGGCGCGGCGTGCGCGGGAGAACGACGAGCTCTGGGCTGCCGGCCGTCCGGTGGTGTGGTCGGACGGGGCGATGACGCGGGCGCGGCAGGATGAGCTGGACGCGATCGATCTGGGGTGGTGCCCGGCGTGGCAGTGGCGGCTGCGCCTGGTGCAGGCGCACGTCCGGGTCGGTGGGGCGCTCCCGGCGGTGGCTGGGGCGGTGGTGGTCCCGGGGGAGGATTTGGGGCGGTGGGTGGCTGCGCAGCGGGATGAGGAGGTGTGGGGGCGGCTGGTGCCCGCGCAGCAGATGCTGTTGGAGAGCCTCGGGATCGAGCCGGTCAGGATGAACAAGCGGGTGGAGCGGGGGCACGATGCCAAGTGGGCGCTCGGCCTCCGGGCGGCGGCGCAGTTCCACGGCCGTGAGGGGCACCTTCGGGTGCCCCGGAAGCACGTCGAACACCTGGCGGCAAAGCCGGGCGCGTCGGCCCCTCAGGGGGCGGTGACAAGGTTGTGGTGATGCGGCTGGGTACGTGGGTTGACAACGCGCGGCGACGCGGTGACAAGCTCACCGGGCAGCGGCGGGCGAACCTGGACACGCTCGGCATGCGCTGGTGGAGGCGGGCGGTAGGAGCGGCGGTCATGGCACGCGGTGCGGCCGTTCCCTGTACATGTGGGCTTGAATGGCGATCCCGGCAACGAAAGGCTGGTGCGAGGGGCTGCGGAGGTTTGCCCTCTGCGCCTACCTTGCATGTATGGCTCTGGGGGATGAATTGCTCCTGCTCGCGATAGTTCCGGGCAGGCGGCGTATACGGATACGGGGCGGGGACCGGCTCCGGTTCGCCCTGCGGGCTTCGGAGTTGGTAGATCTGGGCCTGGCCGGACGGATCGCAGTCGGCCCCCGGCAGATCGAGGTGACAGGCTCCCAGCACGTCGAAGACCGCCGCCTGAGCAATGTCCTGCGCAGCCTGAGCGCGGCGGCTCACCCGCCCAGTCCCAAGGACTGGCTGCGCCGGACACCGCGCTCCCTGACCATCGAGTACCTTTCCCGGCTCGAGGACCAGAAGGTGGTCCGTGTCCGCAGGTGGCGCGACCCCGGTGGCCGTGCCCGCCACGACATTCTCTTTGTCGACCTACCGCGCCGCCGGGCGCTGCTGGCCCGTCTCGACAGCGTGGTCCACTCCGGCTCCGCAATGCCGGAGGCCGCCCACAACACATCTCTTGCCATGCTCGTCCAGGCTGCGGGCCTGGCTCCTGCCGCCTATCCAGGCTTGCGGGGTATCACCGGTCGCCGCCGTTTGGCAGCCCTCTCCGCCCCTGCCCCTTTCATGCCCGCCAGTGCCAGAACTTCCCTGGACGCCGACGCGGAACTCGCAGCTGCGCTGACCGCCGGTGCCGACGCTCTCACCCGCCAACTCCTCGGCGAGCTGAGCGACCTCTACGCCGACTTCACCACCGGCGGCCACAGCCTCGCCCACGGCCTGGACCCGGGCAGCTGGTCCGAGGGAGGCACTGCTGGCACCGGCCACCACAGCAGCGGGCACGGAAACGGCGGCCACGGCGACTGGTAAACACCAACAAGCGAAGGCGTGCGGACGTGAGGGGCCTGGGGGAAGCGTCGTACAGCGGGCAGCGGCGGCCCGACTCCACGGCTGTGGGCCGGGGAGCTGGAGGAGCGGTGCAAAACCCTGCTCGACCTGCCGGAGGCCGGGATGGTCTGGGAGCCGGGCGAGGAAGCGTGGGAGAACAAGCTCGCCGTGCTGCGCTCGTACCGGTGGGCGACCGGACACCTCGCACCCCGTCAGGACGCGATGGGGGAACTCCCTGCCATGGCCGGGGCGGTAGTGGTCCAGGGCGAGGATCTCGGCCGGTGGGTGGCTGCGCAGCGGGTTAAGGAGGGGTGGGGGCGGCTGGTGCCTGCGCAGCGGATGCTGCTGGAGAGCCTGGGGATCGAGCTGGCGGCGGGTGGGGGGCACGACGCCAAGTGGGCGCTCGGCCTCCGGGCGGCGGCGCGGGCTTTCCACGCCTGTGAGGGGCACCTTCGGGTGCCCCGGAAGCACGTCGAACACCTGGTGGCCGAGCCGGGCGCGTCGGACCGTCAGGGGGCGGTGACAAGGTTGTGGTGATGCGGCTGGGTACGTGGGTCGACAACGCGCGGCGGCGCGGTGACGAGCTCACCGGGCAGCGTCGTGCGGATCTGGACGCGCTCGGGATGCGCTGGTGGGTCGGAGCGGGGCGGGGAACACGGGTGGGGCCGGACAGGACATCTGTCCGGCTGCTGGTGTTGGGTCAGGTGCCCGGCGGCCCGGGGCACTCGGCGGCCCAGTGCAGTGCCTGGGTGGGGGGCAGGGCGTGTTCGGGGCAGTCGGCGTGCTCGGTGCCGGAGGCGACGCCGCCGCACGGTGCCTTGGGGCAGATGCAGGAGGGGTAGGACCCGCCGCGGGGCGTCACGCCGCCGTGGCGGGTGTAGCCGCTCGCCTTGATGACGGCCAGGACGTCGCGGCCGAGGGTCGGGGTGGTCTGTGCCATGCGCCCCATCGTCTACCGGGCCGGGCGTGCTTTAGGGGTGGAACCAGTCGTCCGGGCTGGACAGCACGGTCGACGTGGCTGGCCTGGCTCCTGTCGTGAGGCTGCGCCGTGGTGCGTACTGGGGTGTCGGTATCTTCGTCAACCCTCCGGTACCGGCTGCATCACTGTGTTGACCGGCGACTGTGGCTGCGCGGCCATCTGTTCTTTCATCTCGTCGGCCCCTGCCCCGGTGCGCCTGGGGTGCCTGGGGCCGGAGGGTGTCAGGTTCCGGGCCACGGTCGTGACGGGTCTCGGAACCTGGCACGGCGGCTCGGCCTGGCCGCGAAGAGGTGGTTCCCTCTCACTGGTGACTCATGCCGTAAACGTGGTTCTTCCTGGGCATTTCACCTTCGGCTCCTGTGTGAAGCGGGGGCCGAAATACCGGCGGATGCGGGCCCGTTGGAGGCCCTGCGTGGCCGTTCAGTGAAAGGCGGAGGCCATGAGCATGACCCAGACCGGCAGGCTCCAGTTGAGCTCGTCCAGCGCCGTGGCGTTGAGGGGCGGGGACACCTCGACGTTCACCCAGGTCACCTTCCCCTCACCTTTTCCGAACGGCGCGACGGTCATCGTCGTTCCGTTCGTCCAGACCTTCGCGGGCCCGGACACGCCGGGCCTGAGGATCGCCGATGTGACCCCCACCGGCTTCAAGATCCGCATGAACGAACTGGCGGGCAGCGGCAAGGCGCTCTCGGACGGACCGCACACGACCGAAACGGTCGGCTGGATCGCCAGCACCGTCTGAGCGGCCAAGGCCCGGGCACCGCCAGCCCTCCGCCTGCCGCGCCTCCGGACGGCCGGAGCCTGCGGACCGGCGCGGCGGCGCGGGGCCGGGCCAACCGGCCCTCGACCGCAGTACAGCCCGGAACGCGGTGGCACGGGGCGCGAGGCGGGGCGCGGCACACGGCAGAGCACGGCGGCGATGCGCTCGCGGTCGAGTCCTGCTGAAGTGCCCTGAGCGCGTCTGGCCATGTCCACTCCCCCTCTTGAAAACCTACGTCGTAGAAATTACCGTACAGAAAGCGATTCTACAGCGTAGGTTTCACATCGTCGGTCCACAAATCTGACCAGGGAGGGGATATGAGTGAGGGCACTGACACGGAGCAGCGGCGGGAGCCGGACTCCTCGGTGATCATGGCCGAGGAGTTGCGCGCCTGTCGCGACGCGGAGAACCGCTTCCGGGCCTCCAGCGCGATGCGGGCGATCGCCGGGGAACCGGGACCCGGCGCCGCGAGCGACTGGCAGGAGATCGAGCTGCCCGGCCGCGCTCTCCCCGTCCGGGCCTACCGGCCACGGCCCCGACGGGAGACGACGAAACAGACCCAACCGACCTGCCGCTCATGGCCCATGTCCACGGAGGCAGCTTCGTGGGCACGGCCGGGCAGTGCGGCTGGACCAACAGCCACCTCGCCGCGATGCTGCCCGCGCCCGTCGTCTCGGTCGAGCACCGTCTCCTCACCGGACTGCTCGTTCGCGAACGCCGCCGACGACGCCTGGGAGGTACTCCAGCACGTGGCGCAGTGGGGCATCGACCCAGCGCGCACGGCCGTCTTCGGCGAGAACTGCGGCGCCCTGATCAGCGCCCTGACGCCCATCCGGGCCCGGAAGACCGGACTGGAGCTCAAAGCGCAACTGCTGGTCAACCCCGCCGTCGACGTGACCAAAACGATGTACGACTACCCGTCGATGGTCGAGTACGCATACAGTCCGACCCGCGCCCTGCTACAACTGCGGCTCTTTCAGCGGCTCGCCGTCCCACCGGGAACCGATGCCAGCGCACTTTCGTCCCTGCACGCCGACAACCTGAGCGGACTTGCCCCCCGCGCTCGTGGTGGTGCCCACCCAGGCCGCGGTCGCCGACCGCGGCCGCCGCTACGCCGAGCGGCTCCACGCAGCCGGAACATCTGTGCGGCTTTCCGAATACCCGGGCGCGAGGCACGCGTTCCTCACCATGCCCGGCGTGGAACCACAGGCCAAGGCTGCCCGGGCGGAGATCCTCGCGTTCCTCCGCACAGCGCTGGCCAGGTGACGGAGGAGCGATGCACCCCACCACCCTGAAGACGGAGATCCCAAGCATGCGAATGACCGAGCCGCGAACCGACGGCCTGACCAACACCGACCTGGTGGAGGGATGGCGCAAGGCCGGGGTCCGGGAAGGCATGTCCGTGATCGTGCACTCGTCCCTGTCCAGCATCGGCCACGTCGACGGCGGAGCCGCCGCCGTGATCGGCAGCCTGCGCACCCTACTCGGCCCGACCGGAACGCTCGTCACTCCCACCTTCACCTGGCAGGTCACCGATCCCGACCCCGATCGCGTCGGTATCCCCGATGCCGCCTTGATCGAACGGCGCGCGGCCGTACCCACCTTTCATCCCGACCTGCCATCCACCGGCATGGGCGCCGTCCCCGAACTCCTGCGCTCCTTGCCCGAGAGCGTGCGCAGCTCGCATCCGCAGGCGTCCGTCGCCGCCATCGGCGCCCAGGCAGCCGACATCGTTCGCCGTCAGACGCTCGGATTCGCGGTCGGCCGAACGTCGCCGTTCGGCCGTCTGAACGACCTCGGGGGCCACATCCTCCTCGTAGGGGTCGGCCACGACCGCAACACCTTCCTGCACTACGCCGAAACACTCACACCCAACCCACGCCTGAAGGTCCGTCGCTTCCCACGGGACCTCGACGGCGAGCGGGTTTGGGTCGAGACGCTCGACGTCGGCAACGACAACGGAAGGTACTTCCCCGCCATCGGCCGCGAATTCGAGGAGCAGGCCGGCATCGAGGAGGTAATGGTCGGTGCCGCCCCATGTCGGCTGATCCCGGTGCAGCCGCTGGTCTCCTTCGCGGTTCGCCGCCTCACCGAACTGCTCGAAGCGGACCAACGGAACCAATAGGGCACTGTCACATTGACTGACGGGGTGGGACGATCTTCTGGCTGGTCATGCGGGGAGGGACGTCCATGGACAGCGCGCCGCCGTCGTACAAGGACACCGGTACCCGGTCGAGGTCATTGCCCACTGCGTGCGGCTGTACCACCGCTTCCCGCTGTCGTTCCGCGAGGTCGAGGAGCTGATGCTCCAGCGCGGTGTCGTCGTCCCCCATGAGACGGTCCGCCGCCGGTGCGCCGAGTCCGGGCAGACCTGTGCCAGTTGCTCTGCCGTCGGCAGCCCCGGCCCGGGGACAAGTGGCACCTGGACGAGGTCTTCATCAAGATCAACAGAAAGCAGAAGTACCTGTGGCGGGCCGTGGACGCCGACGGCACCGTCCTGGACATCCCCGTACAGAACCGACGGGACACCGCTGCGGCCAGGCGGTTCTTCCGTAGGCTGCTGAAGAAGACCCGCACTGTGCCACGGGTGGTCGTCACCGGCAAGCTGCGCTCCTACGGCGCGGCCCACCGAGGCCTGAGCACCCGACCCGAAACCCGGCCCCCGCCACGCCCCGACGCGCCGTCAGAACCCACGCGCCCAACAACGTGACAGCGCCCGCCCGAGCCCCGTTCAGGGCTGGTTGCGGAGTTCCTTCTTGTCGATCTTGCCCAGGGCGGTGAGGGGCAGCGAATCGGCGAACCGGAGCAGTTTCGGGGCCCAGAGTGCGCCCTTGCGGGCACGGACATGTTCCGTCAGGTCGGCCGGGGTGGCCTGTCGTCCGGGGCGCAGGACCACGGTGGCGGTGACGGCTTCGCCCCAGTGCGGGTCGGGTGTGCCGTAGACGGCGCTGGCGGCGACGGCCGGGTGCGTGGCGAGGGCTTCCTCGACCTCGCGCGGGTAGACGTTGAACCCGCCGGTGATGATGGTGTCCTTGATCCGGTCGATGATCGTGATCAGACCTGTGTCGTCCCGGCGGGCGACATCACCGGTGTGCAGCCAGCCTCCGTCGAGCGCGATCGCGGTCTGCTCGGGCTTGTTCCAATAGCCGTCCATCACGAGCGGTCCCCGGACGCACAGCTCACCGGGTTCGCCTGCCGGTACGTGCCGGCCGTGCGGGTCGAGCAGGGCGATTTCCACGCCGGGCATGGGCCGGCCGCAGCTGCCCAGGACGTGCGGGTCGTCTCGGTGCTGGGCCGGGTCCAGGACGGTCAGGGCATTGGGGGCCTCGGCCTGGCCGTAGTGCTGGCTGAGCACGGGGCCGAGGAGCCGGTGCGCCTGGGCGAGGCGGGTGGGGTCGGCGGGTGCGGCGCCGTAGAGGACCCAGTTCAGTCCCGACAGGTCGGCCGCGGGGAGGCGGGGGTGGTCGAGCAGGGTGTACAGCATCGTGGGGACGACGAACGTGGCGCTCACGCCGTCGCGTTCGATCGCGTCGATGACGCGGTCCGGGTCGAAGGAGGGGTGGAGTTCGAAGCCGGCACCATGGAGCAGGCCGGGTGCGACGAGGAGCCCGGCGGCATGCGACATGGGGGTGGTGATCAGGAAGTGGGTGTCCGGCGGCCAGGCCCAGGTGGAGCAGGCCCAGGCGTTGGCGAGCAGCGAGCGGTCGCGCAGCATCACGCCTTTGGGTTCGCCGGTCGTGCCGCCGGTGTAGAAGAGGTAGAGCGCGGGGCCGCGCGGGTCGTTCAGACCGGGGGGTGTGTCGGCGGCGAGGCGGTCGAGTTCGGCGAGGGTGATCGCCTTGGTGCCGTCGGGGCGGGCGCGGGCGGTGAAGCGGGTGTCGTCCACGACCAGGTAGTCGGACGCGCTGTCGCGCAGGATCGTCCGGTCGGCGTCCGCGGTGGCGAGCGGGTGAAGGGCGGTGTAGCGCAGTCCGGCCAGGCAGGCGGCGGCCATGACGGTGAACGCCTGCGGGTTCGGGCCGCACAGCAGGGCGATCCCGTCGCCGGTCGTGAGGCCCAGTCGTCCGAACGCGGCCGCGGTGCGTTCGATCCGTTCCGCGGTCTCGCCGTAGGTCCAGGTCTGCTTTGTCCTGTCGTCGCCGGTGAAGCGGAAGGCGGTGCGCTCGGGCCGTCGGCGCAGCGCCGACAGGATCAGGTCCGCGTAGCCGGGTCTCATCGGTTCCTCCCCAGGACGGTCACGGCGGCCACCGCCTCCTCGATTCCATAGAGGCCACCGCCGTTCTCGGCAACGGCGATGCGCGCGTCGGGGACCTGGCGCGCGCCCGCCCGGCCGCGCAGTTGCGTGACCAGTTCGAAGATCTGCGCCAGTCCGGTGGCGGACACCGGGTGGCCGCGCGATTCGAGTCCTCCGGACGGATTCACCGGGAGGGCGCCACCGAGCGCTCCGGCGCCCGAGGCCGACCACGGACCGCCGTCGCCGATCGGGCAGAATCCCAGGTTCTCCACCTGCTGGATCTCGCCGAAGGCGGTGGCGTCATGGACCTCCGCCGCGTCGACGTCCTGCGGACCGACGCCGGCCTTCTCGTAGGCGGCGAGCGCGGCCCGGCGGCCGATGTGCCGTCCGGCGTCGTCCGCCGCCCGGTCGGTACCCGACAGCAGGACACTGCTCAGCACCGCCACGGCCGACTCGTCACGGGTGAAGTCGGCCCGCGTCACGACGACGGCGGCGGCCCCGTCACTGACCGGTGAGCACATCGGCACCGTCAGCGGCCATGCCACCCGCCGCGCCGCCAGGATCTCCTCCGCAGTGAACGCCCGGCGGAAATGAGCCCGGGGGTTGTGGACGGAGTGGGTGTGGTTCTTCGCCGAGACCGCGGCCAGGTGGGCTTCGGTGGTGCCGAAGCGCTGCATGTGGGCGCGGGCCAGGGAGGCGTAGATCTCCATGAATACCGACCGGTCGCCGTCCACGGTCAATTCGGGCGGCAGAGGGTCGGTCAGGGCGGTGAGCGCGGCCAGGGTCTCCTCGCGGTGGGCGATGTCCATGGCGCCGTCGAACACCGCCAGGCCCTGGGCGGGGTCGGCGCAGACGAGCTTGTCCACGCCTATGGCCAGGGCGACGTCCGACAGGCCCGCCCGCACGTGGGCGATCGCCAGCCACAGGGCCGTGGCGCCGCCCGCGCAGGCGTTCTCCACATTCACCACGGGCGCCCCGGTGAACCCGTGCGGGCGCAGGGCGACCTGGCCGGGAATCATGTGCTGGCCGTCGATCGCCTTCTGGCTGACCGTGGCGTGGAAGACGGCGCCGACGTCGGCCGGAGCGAGCCCGGCGTCGTGCAGCGCCTCGTGCGCGGCCTGGCCGGCGAGGTCGCCGGCACTGCGGTCGAGGTGGCGGCCGAAGGGGGTGGCGCCGACGCCTAGGACGAGTGCTTCGCGGTTCATGACACCACCCGGTTGCGCAGCACGCCCAGGCCGGAGACTTCGAGTTCCACGGTGTCGCCGGGTTCCAGGAAGCGGCCGTGCTCCAGTCCGCAGCCGGTGGGCACGGTGCCTGAGCACAGGACTTCTCCGGCGTGCAGCCGGGTCGACCGGGAGGCGAAGGCGATCATGTCGGCGAAGGTGTGGTGCATGTCGGCGGACGTGCCCCGGCTGGCCTCCTCGCCGTTGATGCGGGCGGTCATCGTGAGCCGGTACGGGTCGCCCAGTTCGTCGGCGGTGACGATCCACGGGCCCAGGACGTTCGAGTCGGTGAAGTCCTTGCTCTTGCTCAGGCCCAGCCCGGTGGCGATCTCCTCCAGCTGGGTGTCGCGGGCGCTGAAGTCGTTGAAGATCGTGTAGCCGAAGATGTGCGACTGGGCGTCCGCCACGGGGATGTCCGTGCCGCCGCGGCCCAGCACGCAGGCGAACTCCAGCTCGTAGTCCCGCACCGAGGAGTACGTGGGCCAGTGGATGTCGCTGTCGTGGCCGGTCACGGCGAGCCGGTTGGTCACGTAGTACAGCGGGCGTTCGAGCATGATGGCGGGCAGTTCGACCTGGTCGGCCGGGATGCCCTGGATCCGGGAGCGTGCGTTGCGGAAGTGGTCCATGAAACTGCCGAAGTCCCGGATCTGTACGGGCCTGGGCAGCGGGGACAGCCAGCGCACCTCGGACGTGGCGACGACCGCTTCGGACGGGGCCTGTTCGGCGAGCCGCTGCAGGTTCTGCCGCACGGGTTCGCCGCCATCGATGATCGTCTGCATGGTGGTCAGCGTGGGGTCGTGCTCGCCGGTCACCAGGCGGTGGGCGCGGTCGAGCAGCAGGAGGCGCTCGCCCTGGTCGAGCACGAGCGCGGTCCGCTCGACGCGGTCGTGCTCCACGGTTGCGAGTTTCACGGTCGGTTCCTCTTTTCAGCAGGGGGCGTCAGACGAAGGCCACGACGCGGGCCGGAGCGGCGCTCGCGCGGGCGATCTTGATCGGGAAGAACGCCACCCGGAACCCCGACGGGGGCAGCGCGGCGAGGTTCGTCAGCTGCTGGACGATGAAGACCTCCCGCTCGCGGCCGGCCCGGTGGCCGTCCCACAGCACGGAGTTGTCGCCGCTGTCGCGGAACTTGCGCGCCATCACGGAGAAGCTCAGGTCCCAGCCCGCGGCATCGGTGCCCAGGACCTTCGCCCCGAGATCGGCCAGGAACAGCGTCGACTCGCGGCTCATGCCCGGGTAGCGGAAGAACTCGGGGTCGGACAGCCCGTACCGCTCCTGGCCGGTGCGCAGCAGGACCGCTCCGCCGGCCGGGACCGGGGCGCCGTTGTCGGCGAGAGCGGACTCCAGCGCCTCGACGGTGATCGGGGCGTCGGGTTCGCACCGGCCGCGCAGGTCCAGCACGAGCGCCTCGCACCACAGCTCGTCCAAGGCGATGTCGGTGATGGTGCGGGCGGGCCTGCCCTCGCAGGTCGAGCCGTAGTGCAGCGGGGCGTCGACGTGGGTGCCGAGGTGGGAGTTGAAGTCGGTGAGCAGTTCCGCCCCCCAGCCCTCGCCGTCGGGCAGGTCCTCGACGCTGCAGTGCATGGCGGCGGCGAACTGCTCTCGGCCCTCGCCCGTCGGGTGCGCGTAGGCCACGGTGGGCGCGACCACCGGAGCCAGCGGACGCAACTGTTCGGGAAGCAGCTCGCGGTCGGCGGGGTCCAGTGTCCTCGTGAGGTCGATCAGTTCCATGACGAGTCCTCCTCAGTTATTGGACGCCCAGCATAGAACTGGACATGCATCATAGACAAGGGTTCGCCGGCCCCGGCGCCGACCGGTCGGCGTGACAGAATCGGCCGCGTCAAGCCGCCACAACATTGGGGAGGACACCACGTGGGTGCGACCCGCAAGCAGGAGATCTCCGCCGAGACCCGGCGTCGGCTGGTGGCCGCCGCGTGGGAACTCGCCGCCGAGGGCGGGGCCGCCGCCGCGTCCGTCCAGGCCGTGGCGGAGCGCTCCGGCATCAGCCGGGGCTCCGTGGCCTGGCACTTCGGCTCGAAGGACGGGCTGCTGAAGGCGGTGATCGAGGAAGCCTTCCGGTGGGGTGCTGACTTCATGCGCGAACGCCTGGCCTCCGCCGGGCCGGACGCCGGAATCGAGGCGCTGATCGAGGCGAACTTCGCCCTGATGTCCCGGCCCGAGGCGCACATCTTCTCGACGCTCCTGATCGAAGCGGTGAGCCGCGAGTCCGCCCTGCGCACGACGTACGCCGAGGAGTACGCCAAGATCCGCGCCCTGTACGCCAACCACCTGCGCACGACCGGCGCGCACATCACCGACCCGGAGGCCACAGCGACGGCACTGCTCGGCGGCACCCTGGGCATCAACATCCAGCACCGCCTGGACCCGGCCCTGGACCGCCGACGGGCCGTGACCGCGATGACGGGCATCTATACCGACGCGCTGGCCGGCACCAGACCTGACGCCCCGTCCGGCACCTGATGGTTCGGGACGCAGCGGGCGGTACCTTTTGCCGGTGTGGACAGGCGTCGGCCGGCTTCGCGGAAGACGATTTCGGCGAGGGCGCTACAACCGTCGTTCTCGGGCAGGGCGGCGCAGCGGGCGGCTCTCTCGGGCAGAGCGGTGTGCCGTCCTCGCGATATCGCATCGGGTGAGACCCGCCGTATACGTGCCGAGGCCGTCGAGCCGTCTGAGGCGGCGCCGGTAAAGTCCGTGGACGACCGGCTGATTGACGAGCTGGTGGGTCGGGCTCAGGCCGAGGCCTCCAGCTGACCGGCGAGGGAGGGCTGCTCCAGCAGCCGACCAAGCGGCTCCTGGAGTCCGCTCTCGAGAGCGAGATCACCGACCATCTCGGCTATGGCAAGCACGACCCGGCCGGGAAGAACGGCGGCAACTCACGTAACGGCACCCGTGCCAAGACCGTGCTCACCGACGTCGGCCCGGTCGAAATAGCCGTTCCACGCGACCGGGAGGGCAGCTTCGAGCCGAGGATCGTCAAGAAGCGACAGAAGCGCCTGACCGGCGCCGACGTCCCGCCAGACGATCTCCACAATCACCGACAAGGTCCTCGAGGGCATGGCCGAGTGGCAGAACCAGCCATTCGACGCCGTCTATCCAGTGCTCTTCATCGACGCGATCCACGTGAAGATCCGCGACGGCGCCGTGGCGAACCGGCCCGTCCACGTGGCCCTGGCCGTCACCGCGGACGGCCGGCGCGACGTCCTCGGGCTGTGGGCCGGCGACGGCGGTGAGGGGCCAACCACTGGATGCACATGCTCACCGAGATCAAGAACCGTGGCGTGAACGATGCCCTCATGCTCGTCTGCGACGGCCTCAAGGGCCTGCCCAACGCCGTCGGGACCATCTGGCCCCGCACCACCGTCCAGACCTGTGTGGTCCATCTGCTGCGGAACTCCTTCCGCTATGCCGCCCGCCAGGACTGGGGCAAAATCGCCGAGTTCCTCAAGCCGGTCCACACCGCGGCGACCGAGGAGTCGGCATCCGAGCGGTTCGCCGAGTTCGCCGACGCCTGGGGTCGGAAGTATCCGGCGATCGTGCAGCTCTGGGAGAACGTGTGGGAGGAGTTCACCCCGTTCCTGCGCTCTGGCACCGCGATCCGACGCATCGTCTGCACAGGCAACGCGATCGAGTCCGTCAATGCCAGGATCCGGCGGGCGGTCAAGGCCCGCTGCCACTTCCCCGACGAGCAGGCCGCGTTGAAGTACGTCCGCACGGCGATCATGTCGCTCGACCCCACCGGCAAGGGCCGAGCTCGCTGGGCCATGTGCTGGAAGACCACGCTGAACGCCTTCGATACCACCTTCGACGGCTGCCTCTCCGCAGCCTGTCAGCAATACTCAACAAGCCGGGTTACACCGAACGTTTGACAGACCCTCCGCAGAGGGTTCAGAAACCTGCGGGCGAAGGCCGGCACCCCAGTCAATACACCGAAACCAACGCGGCCCGAGCCAGGCAGGCCACCGGGCTCGAAGAACCGCCGCCCCGCCCACCGACAGGGAACGAAACCCAGACGCGTCAGTCCTGACTAACGCGACAGTGCAGCAGACGGATCTCGCCCGTCCAGCGCATCAATCCATGTGACTACAGACCGAGACAGATCAACGCCCAGCAAAAACACCGTCTCCTTTTCACGCTCCAGCTCGATGACCCACGGCGATGGAGTCCCCTCTGGAGCCGTCAGCACGTAGCTGCGGCAGATTCCATGAACGGGAAGGCTCGAGATCGAGTCCGCGATCGGGTCTCCCGGATGTGAGTCCCGCAGCAGGGCTGCTATCTCGCCAGCAAGATCAGGGCAGACATCAGCCAGACGCAACGGACTCTTCTCGGGACTCTTGCGGGACTCCATGCCCCGAAGCATGTCAGGTCCCTCAGCCCCCTGCCCGACCGAAGCAGCAGTACGCACCTTGAACGACAAGCTTGTCGCAGAGAAGCTGCTTGGGCACCGAAGGTCTGGCAAGCCCCGGCCGAGGGACAGCGCGAGCGCCTGGAGGCCGTCGGCGCCATCCCGCTCCCTGTGACCGTACTCCCGGAGGCCCCGACCCGAGCCCCGGCTGAGCCGGGCATGCCCATCGGGTCGTCCACAGCACCCGTGAGCGTCTTCGAACGAGACGTTGCCGCCCCCTGGCGCAGTAAAGCCCGCACGGACTCCCTGACTTATCCCCAGGGCCCGCATGGAGACACTGCCGGACGGCACGGAGGTCGAGCTCGGAGTGTTCCTCAGCAACGCCAAGACCCGACGCGTGGCTTTATCGAGCAGTAGTGGTTCCGGCTCAGCTTTCGTGCCGAGTGACGCTCCGTCATGGCTGGACGCAGAAGAGAGCGATGGAAGCGGGTGGCGGGGCAAGCACTGCACGAAGGCTGGTGAGTACGGCTCGCCACTGCTTCCAGTCCTCTGGGTCGACCCGGTTCGAGGCCAGCCCGTCCTCGTCGCTGGCGATGCGGGCGAGAGCTTCGTCGGCGAGTGCCCGGAGGTCGGAAGGGAACACGGGCATAGGTGCTTCCGGGCCGTAGGACATGTCGACGAGTTCGCCTCCCGGACATTGCGCCGCGATGAGTGCAGCGGCGGCCACCGCCTCTTCTGCTTCCGTGAGATAGCCGGTGGCGTCGATCGTCCGGATGAGGACGCCTCGGATCAGGGCTTCTCGCGCCTCGGGCTCGGCGTCGTCGAGAGCGTTGGCGAAGTCCGCTGCTGTGTCGTTGTCAAAGGGACCGGTATCCCAAGTGCCCATGCTGATCTCCCTTGCGCAAGGTCGCCCGGATCCTCGCATCAGGGACTGACAACATGACTACGGGGCGAGCAGGACCCGTTTACGCAGGAGGCCGAATCCTGCGCGGCCGAACATCTGGCGCTTGAGCATCCTGATCCGATCGACGTGGCCTTCGACGGCTCCGGAGTTCCAAGGCAGAATCAGACCGGCAATGACCGCGTCGCGGTCCCGGTCGATACCTGCCGCGAGAGTGTGGAGGCTGGGAAGGTCGTCATGGCTGACGGCGTCGAGCCACTGCGGGATTCGTTGGCCCTGGCGCTCGGTGAGCATGTGGGCGAAGGACCGGGCGTGACCGGTCAGGGCATCGGGTCCGGACAGTTGGCCAGGACGGCCTTGAGCCGGAGCTGTTCGGTCTCGGTCAGCGTCTCGGGTCGGCTGAGGAGCCGTCCCGTCACCACGCGGAGTGCCGGTGGTTGCGCGGTCACCGGCCATGGCGAGGTGCACTTCTCTCGCAGGTGGGCGCCGGCCCGGCCGTAGCTGCCTCGATAGCCCGAGGGAACGTTCTCCTCCCAGAGCTTCCAGGCGTTGGTGCAGCCCTCGTCCCAGCGTTCGTCCAGGTAGGGCTTGTGCTCGTCGAGGACGGAGGTCCTGTTGTGCTGCCACTGGCTGCGAAAGAGGTCTTCAGGCTTCGCCGCGTCGGTGAGGCTCTTGACGGTGCGGTGGGTCATGTTCGGCTGGCGCCCGATGGAACGGCGGCTGTGGTCGGCTTCCAACAGCGCACGGACCGTGGCGTGCCTGGCTCGGGCGCGATTGGCGAACCGCTAGCTCCGCAAGGCGAGCCCGCCTTCTCCTCGGGCGGCGCCGGTGGTTCGGCCTTCGCCTCACGATCGGGGGACAGAACGCGAAGGCACTGGCGGTGGCGGGCGGCAGCCCGCTCAGTGGCCTCCCCCGGGGTTGCGCCACAAATGCCGGCGGCCGGCGACCTGCGTCACCTGGGGTGCCCCGGCAGCGGCGCCTTCCGCGAAGAACGGCGCGCGGTCCCGGCAGACGGCCTCGATCCCTGGCCGCCGGGCGAGCCAGGTGGCCAGGCTCGATGCTTCTCGACCAGGCAGGAGATCAATCGGCCGGCGGGTTTCGACGTCCACCAGAACAGCGCCGTAATGGCGGCCCTTGCGCGTGGCGTATTCATCGACGCCGACCACCCACGGCTTCGGTACCTCCGGCTCGGGCAGCACAGCGCCTTCAGCCGGAGCGCAACGACTTCCATGGACCGGGCTGTCGGCCTAGCGGCACTGACCACCATCCATTTTCGGGCGACTTCGCACACTGTCCGGAGACGCTCAGCCGTCGCTCGCCATGGCCACTGCATGAAAGCTGAGCCAGAACCCCAGGAGATGCACGAAGCCACGCTCAGAACACCACCGATGATCGTGCCGCTCCGGGCGGGGACGGGGCCGCCGGCCGACGCGCTCGCCGCAAGGCCCCGGTGCTGCGGCCGCGGGCGAGCCGACTCGGGTCACTTGCAGTTCTTGCAGGGCTCACCGCGGGTGTTGCTGATGGCGGTGGTGAGGTCGGGGTTCTGCCCGGTCAGTTCGAACGGGCCGCTGACGCGGTTCTCGGGCAGTCGGTAGCCCTCGGGGACGGCGGTCTCCTCCAGGTAGTAGGTACCAAGCTCCAGGGCGTCGAAAGTGCACAGGCCCTGCTCGTCGGTGGCGCAGGCACTGCCGACCTTGGTGTCGGGGTCGGTGCCAGTGGTCTGGAGTCCGTCGATGTTGTTGGTCTCCTGCCACACCTGGAAAACGGCACCTGGCAGTGGCTTCCCGTTCGTCCTGTCGGTCTTCTCGACAGTCAGCCGGCCGGTGGCGCAGGGCTTCCACTCAAAGGTAGCCAGGCCGTCGCCCTGGCGGGCGCCGGTGAGGAAGGCGGACCCTGCGGGGCCGGTGCTGGATCCTCCGCCTCCGCCGGCCCCGCTGTTGCGGTCGGTGGGAGAGGCGGCGCCTCCGCCGCCTCCGGTGGCGCCTCCACCGCCTGCGCCGCCGTGCGGGTCGCGGATGCTGTCGCCGCCGCGACCACCGACCGGCCCGGTTGCCGGGGAACCGTTCTCGCCGTTCGGGTCTGCGGTCGAGGTGTTGATTCCGCCCTGGCCCCCTTCCCCGCCCGGGCGTCCCGGCTTGCCCTCGTCGACCCCGGCCAGCCCGGTGCCAGGCTCACCGGTTTGTCCGCCGTCCCCGCCACCGATGGCCGAGGAGAAGAAGGACGCGCCTCCGCCGCCGCCTCCCCCCGCCACGATCAGCGGGGTCGGCCCTGCGCTGATGACGGTCCGCCCCCGCCGCCTGCGGTGATACCACTGATCTGACCCCCGACCCGGTAGGCGCCGCCGGTTCCGCCGCCGCCGTATCCGCCTTCGGCAGCCGCGTCGGGGTCATCCCCGTCATGACCCGCGCCCCCGACATCGACGGTGAGAACCTGACCGGCCATGACAGCCAGCGATGCGGACACCTCTGCTCCGCTGCCGCCCGGCACCCCGTACTGACCGGTTCCTCCGGCTGCGCCGTACGCCGCAACGGACAGCGAGCAGACTCCCGCGGGGACGGTGAACTGCTGGGGAGCCCCGGTGAAGGCGAAGGTCTGCGAACCTGTTTGCTCCGCTCCTGGCATACCGGCAGCGGACACTGGGGCCGCAGCAGCGAACAACACTGCGGCGGAGGCCGTGATCGCCACGCCCACGATGTGTCTCTGTGCAAGTCTCATGCCGGCAACATATGCATACATTCCAGACGCTTGTGCGATACAGAAGCCGTTGGGCCGGCCATGCAACCTGAATGGTCGTACCACCTCACCGGGCCCGTAGGGCGGCCTGGCCGGGCTCGGAGTACCGGATCGGCTCACCTTCACGGAAGCCGGACAGCAGGATGACCGGGGCCCGGTCGAGCGTGCGCCCCCGCGCTGTCCGAACCCACCGCCGACTGCGCCGACCCGGATCCTCCGGTCAGGCGGTTGCCTCGACAGGCCGCGTGCCGAGGGCCTCGTAGATGGTCTCCGTCGCTGTGCCACGTTGGACGATCACATGGTCGCTGCCCGCCGCATGGGCGTTGCGCAGGGGTTCGATCTTCAACAGGTGAGCCGCCCGCTCCTCCTGGGTGGGTTCCATCCACGTCACGACGTCGCGGGCGGTGTCGCCGGTCGGATCGATGACCGTAATGCCGACTGGCTGGTAGGCCCGGCACGCTACGACGACGAGATTCTCGCCATGGATCGTGAACGGCAGTACGTCGATTCCGCCGAAGATCATGGCGGACTGGAGGAGATCTCCGACCGCTGCGCCGAGCCCGGCCGATCGGGCTCTTCCATCCGAGAGGTTCGGGAAGGAGTAATCGGCAGCGATTGCACGCCGCTTCTGCGGCCCGTAATTGTGGGCGTCGAAGGCGGTGAGGTCGCACATCCGGCCCTGCCGGTCGGCCGTCCGGTGGGCGCGGGCCGCCGGGGAGCGGGTCGTACAGCGCCCGGTCCCCTGTACACCGCCCCGGTTCGGCGGACAGGGCGGAGCCGAGCGGGCGGGCCGTCGGCGGGCAGCGGCACGGCGCGGTGTCGGGGCGGCGCCGTCACGTTGTTGAGTGTGTGAATGTCGGGTGTGGTAGGGCCGGGTTCCGGTCCTGTGCTCAGGCCACGGTGGGCAGGGCGGTGGCGCCGGTGACCTGGCCCCAGATGGTGAAACGGATGGTCATCTCGGCGTGGTAGTGGGCTGCGGTCATCAGGTGTCGGCAGGGCCGGAAGTGGGGTGAGATGCCGCTGAACGCGGCCGGGAACCGCTGGGCTCCGCCGACGTTGCGGAAGCCTTTCATGACGCGTTCGCGCTGCCGGGTCGGCCGGTGGGATTTGTCGGCCCGGTTGTTCAGGCCCTTGCGGGAACGGTGCTCGATCGAGGGCATGACCTCACGGTGGGTGCGTGGCAGGAGCGGAGTTTGTCCGTGATGGTCACCCACGGCACGGCCCCGATTCCTTTGCGGAGCCTGCGGGAGAAGCGCCCGGCCGCGGCCTTGCCCCTTCGGCCCTGGACCAGGGTGTCGAGCACGGTGCCGTCAACGTCGACGGCCCGCCACAGGTACTTCCGCTCCCCGTTGGTCTTCACGAACACCTCGTCCGGATGCCATTCCCCCCGGCCACGGCCGGCGGCTGCGCAGTCCGTTCGCATGGGCCTGCCCGAACTTCGTACACCAGCGGCGGACCGTCTCGTGGGGGACGATCACATCGCGCTGGAGCATCAGCTCCTCCACCCCACGGAACGACAGCGGGAAGCGGAAGTACAGCCACACACAATGGGAGATCACCTCGACCGGGTACCGGCGTCCCCTGCGCTACGGCGGCGCTGACGACACGGGCGAACCCCTCCCCGGCACGACCGACTCCAAGATCATCCCACCCGGTCAGCCAACGTGACGGTGCCACGTCAAGGCCGAGGCGCACTCCTGGAAGCTGCGGGCGGCACCGTTGGCCAGGGCCATGACCTCGGGCCTCGAAGGCCCGCCGCCCTCCAGGGCCGGCCCCGTCCGGGCCCAGAACAGCTCGCACGCCGCCGCCTTCGCCTTCTTCACCGGCACGGAGTGTGCTGCGTGGGGTACCCACCTCACTTTTCGGCAAGGGATCGGGCATAAGGTGTGAACGGAACATCGAAGAAGGAGTCGACTCAAAATGAAGGCTGCACGCTACTACGACCGTGGTGACATCCGCATCGAGGACATCCCGGAGCCCGCTCTCCGGCCGGGGGCGGTGGGCATCGATGTCGCGTTCTGCGGGATCTGCGGCACCGACCTGCACGAGTACCTCGACGGACCGATCTTCGTCCCGCCGGCCGGTCACCCGCACCCGGTGTCGGGCGAGTCCGCCCCCGTGACGCTCGGCCACGAGATGTCCGGCGTCGTGTACGCGGTCGGCGAAGGCGTCGAGGACCTGAAGCCGGGCGACCGCGTCGTCGTCGAGCCCTACATCCTGCGCCCCGAGGTCGACACCAGCGAGAACAACCCGACCTACCACATCTCGCCCGACATGAACTTCATCGGGCTGGGCGGCCGCGGCGGCGGGCTTGCGGAGAAGATCGTCGTCGAGCGTCGTTGGGTCCACCCGGTCGGAGACATCCCGCTGGACCAGGCGGCCCTCATTGAGCCGCTGTCGGTGGGATACCACGCGTTCGAGCGTTCGGGCGCCAAGGCGGGCGATTTCGCCCTCGTCGGCGGCGCCGGCCCCATCGGGCTGCTCACCTGTGCGGTGCTCAAGGCGATGGGCGTCGAGGTCGCGGTTTCCGAGCTCAGCTCGCTGCGGCGGCAGAAGGCGCTGGACGCCCAGGTCGCCGACCACGTCATCGACCCCGCCGTCACCAACGTCGCAGAGGAGGTGCGACGCCTCACTGGCGGCAAGGGCGCGGACGTCGCGTTCGAGGCCACGTCCGTCAACGTCGTACTCGACACGCTGTTCGACGCGGTCAAGCCTGGCGGCGTCATCACCGTCATCTCGATCTGGGGCAAGCCGGCATCGATCGACATGCAGAAGCTCGTCCTCAAGGAGGTCGACCTGCGCGGCACGATCGCCTACGTCAACTCCCACCCGCAGACCATCAAGCTGGTGCAGGAGGGGCGCATCGATCTGTCGCCGTTCATCACCAAGACCATCGGCCTGGACGACCTCGTCAGCGAGGGCTTCGAGACCCTCATCCACCACAACGAAACGGCCGTCAAGATCCTGGTGGACCCGCGGCACTGACACACCGTCGGCCCCGGCCACGGGTGACCGGGCTCGTTCGTCCCCGCTTGCAGCGAGCGCAACTGCGGCAGGGCGGCTCTCCGGCACGCCGGTTTGCCGTGGGGGGATCACCGAGAGACACCTTCCAGCCGGTACTCCTGGCCGGCGCCGGACCGGTTCCGAGCCTGCCGCTTCCCCCACGGCGTCGGCCAGGTGCACGCCCAGCCGGGCCGCGGGCCTCATGCGCAGGCAGCCGCGCACCTGCGGCTCGGGCACTCCGAGCTCCTCGCCTGCGAGGACGGCGTCGGACTGGTGCGAGTCGGCTGGTGTCCCGCCCGGTCAGGCGGGGGCTTCGGCTCTTGCTCGTTGCCCCGGCCCGGTGGATGTACACCTTTCCGGCACCCGGGTCCGTACGGAAGAGCGCGTCCTGTG
The DNA here is from genome assembly GCF_040612315.1 of Streptomyces sp. NPDC006435. NCBI lineage: Bacteria > Bacillati > Actinomycetota > Actinomycetes > Kitasatosporales > Streptomycetaceae > Streptomyces > Streptomyces sp. NPDC006435. The sequence continues at coordinate 110,073 of NZ_JBEXPY010000025.1, read as the reverse complement.
CCGGTCGGACGTTCTTGCGTACGCGTTCCTGCCCCCATGACGCGTTTGACGGCCTGAGCCCCGGGGCGCTCGCCTCCACCCTGCGCTACCTGCACCAGCGGGCGGTTCCCCCGCTGCCTGGTCGGCGGCCGTCAGCAGCGGCCACGTCCTGGCCCCCACACCACAGCCCCCCTTTCAGGGAACCACCAGCCGGATCGAAGAAATCATCACCACCTTCAGCAACATCCTCGCCACCACCAGCCGCCCCACCACCCCGCGACGCCGCCATCCCCTGCCGGGCCCGGCAGGGGATGGGGGGCGGGCCGGGAATCCCTACGGAGCGACTCCGTACTTCACGACGGCGTCCGCGCGACTGGGCACGCTCGCTCTGGCGCAATGCGTCCCGGCCGTGGCCGAGTGTCGTCCCCATCCGAGTGATCTGTCCGATGTCTGCTGGGAGTTGATCGAGCCGGTGGACTCCGGGATGAAGCACCGGGAGAAGAAGGTTCCTGAGTGGGTACTCACGCACCGGCCCCGGTCCTGGTCTTCAGGGACATGTACGACCACTCGCCGTTTCCGTTGTGGAAGTACATGAGCTGTGCGCCGTTGCCCCCTCGCCGGTGCTGAGCAGCGTGACGTCGCTCGGGGTATCGCCGAACATCTTCATGCTCATCCGCCATCGCGCAGTCTTCCCCGCCGCGACGACGATTCCCTTCTCGTCGGAGGCGCGCTTCAGGACGGTGCTCTCGTACGGCTGTCCTTCTGTTCCCTGATCTCCGTCGCAGGTCCATCCGCCGGGGGCAGCGTCGAGAGGCGTCAGCGTGAGGTCCGTGAAGCAACTGCCGTCCGGCGCCCACGCCTCCATGTACATGTGCCCTTCGTCCACAGCGTCCTCGGCGCTGCGGTTCTCGAGGCCGATGGTCACTGTGCCTGAGGCGCCCGGCGCAATCAGCGCGGGCTCTCCGGGGGCGTCGACGAGCTCGGGGACTGCCGCGGCGGGTGTCCCCGCCAGGGCCGATGCCGAGCACGCGGTCAGGGCCAGGGTCGTCATTTTCTTGATCATGGCCTGGGCGACAATGTGCCGGTTTGTCGGCCACTTCGGTCGAGCACGTCTCGCGCCCCTGTCAGGCGAGATCGTCAGCATCGAAGACGTCCCGGACGCGACGTTCGCGGAGAGGATCATCGGTGACGGAGTCGCGATCAAGCCGTCAGGCAACCTGCTGGTCGCCCCGGCCGACGGCCCCATCGGAAAGATCTTCGAGACGAACCATGCGTTCTCACCGGAAACCGACAGCGGCGTGGAGCTGTTCGTACACTTCGGCATCGACACGGTGGAGCTGAAGACAGAGGGCTTCAGACGCATCGCCGAGGAGGGACGGCGGGTCAGGGCGGGTGACACCGTCATCGAACTCGACCTGCCGCTGCTGGAGGAGAAGGCCAAGTCGACGCTCACCCCGGTGGTGATCTCGAACATGGATGAGATCACCGAGCTGGTGAAGGAGTCCGGCAATGCCACCGCCGGCTCGACCGTGATCCTCCGCGTCACCGGGTAGCAGTCCTGTCCGGCTTTTCCAAAAGCAAACCCCGCAGTCCGCCTGAACCGATCAAGATCGGACTCTACGAAACTCGGGGCGGCCCACCCTTGCCATGCGCGGCATCAGCCTTCTGTCCAGTTGCTGCCTTGGTGGTCTCAGGGGCAGTCGGCTTCTCGGTAGGAGTTGGCGTGCGGTAGGCGCGCAGGGGGCCGTTGGTCGCGGCCACGGCGGCGATCGCCAGGACGGCGGACAGTCCACCGAAGACGAGCGAGAAGGATGCCGAGGTGGCCGAGGCCAACAGGCCGCCGCGAAAGTTGCCGAGTTCGGGGCCCGCGACGCCGATGACGTGCTCCACCGAAGAGACCCGCCCCCGGTACGCGTCTGGAGTCTCCAACTGGACCAAGGCACCTCGGGTGATGACGGACACGGTGTCTGCGGCGCCCGCAATGGCCAGGCAGGCGAGCGCCAGCCACAACGGTCCCGCCAGGCCGAAACAGGCCAGCGCCAGGCCCCAGACGGCGGCTGCGGACAGCTGGACCAGGCCGCCGCGACGCCACCGTGTGACCGTGCCTGAGAGCAGTCCGGCCGTGATTCCTCCGACCGCGACGGCCGAGAGGAACAGGCCGAGGGTCTGCGGGTTTCCGTCGAAGCGGATCTCGTTGACCAATGGGAAGAGCGCGATGGGCATGGCGAGCAGCGTTGCGGACAGGTCGGTGGCCATCGAGCCCCACAGTGTCGGGCGGCGCAGGATCCGCCAACCGCCCCGCTCCGGACGGCGCTTGCTCCCGGCTGCTGCGGCGCCATCGGGAGGCAGGGCGGGCAGGCGGATCAGCGAGAGTGCCGCGATGGTCGCGGTCACGGCCTGGGTGGCGTACGCGGCAGGAATGTCCCAGCGGGCGATGACCAGCCCGGCCAGCGCGGGGCCGGCCAGCATGGCCGCCTGGAAGGAGACGTTCATCAGCGCGAGGCCGGCCGCGACCTGGTCGCTCGGCAACAGCCGGACGGGGAAGGTACGCCGCGCGGGAGCGCCGAGAGCACTGCAGCTCGTCCCCACGGCGACCAGGGCGAGCAGCAGGATCACGTTGCGGTTACCCGCCACGGCTTGGGCACAGAGCCCTGCGGCAGCCAGCAGACCGCCCACAGTGGTAACCCGCACCACCGTGCGACGGTCGAAGGTGTCGGCCAAGGTGCCGCCGAGCAGCCCGAACAGCACCATCGGCAACCCGGTGGCAAGCCCGATGGCACCGGTGCCCAGCGGGCTGCCGGTCAGATCCCAGACCTGGGCCAGCACCGCCACGGTGGCTATCTGGCCGCCGAGCCGAGAGGCGGAGGTGCCGATCCACAGGTCGCGAAACGGCCGGCTGCCGCGCAGTGGACGGGTGTCGAGGAAGTGGATGCCGCCGTGCCCGCTCATCGCGGCGGCTCGACAAGGTGATCAAGGATTCGCCGGCGCATCGATCGGTGGCCCAGCGCCCGCTGCACTTCCTCGACGACGGTGGTCATCGCGTACGGGATCTCGCTGTCCAGCTCGGCGACCGTGTCGTGGGTGGCACGCCACTCCGCCTCAAGGAACGGCACCAGGGACCGTCCGCGCTCGGTCAGGTCGATCCGCCGGGTGCGGGCGTCAGGCCCCGGCTCGGAGGTGACCAGCCCCTCCTTGCGCATGGCAGCGACGGTCTGGCTGATCGCGGAGTGCGAGCGGCCCAGGGACTTGGCCAGCTCGCGAATGGTCAGAGGCCCGGTGTGAGCGAGCCGGATCAGCGGATAGGCGAACCGGGGGCGCACCCCCTCGATTCCCCGCTCGACGTAGACCTGCTCGATCTCCGCATCCATGGCTGCCAGCAGCTCGTGCAGGGAGTGCCAGGGGTCGGATACCGCTGTGGGATCCAAAAATGTCACAGCGCTAATGTAACAGCGCTTTTATAAATGGCTGATGCTGTGACCGAATAGGTTCGCCGGGTTGGCAGTTGGAGCGGTTGGATGGGCGGTGACGTCCGTTCCGATCGCTGGAGGTGTGGTGGCCGAGCCTGTGCGGGGGCGCAGCCTGACCGACCAAGAAGGGCAGAAACTGCAGCAGATCGCGCGCCGGGGTGGTACCAGGTCGGTGCGCTGCCGCCGGGCGATGGTGCTGCTGGCATCCGCCGGCGGAAACCGCGTACCGGTGATCGCCCAGTCGGTCCGGGCCGACGAAGGCACGGTGCGGGAGGCGGTCCACCGGTTCAACGAGATCGGCCCGGTCTGCCTGGACCCTCAGTGGGCGGGAGGCCGTCCTCGCCTGCTCACCCTTGACGACGAGGACTTCGTCATCCAGGCGGCCACCACCCGCACGACCGAACTCGGCCAGCCCTTCACCCGCTGGTCGATCCACAAGCTCGCCGCCTGTCTGCGCCGCGTGCACGGACGCGTCATCCGGATCGGCCGCGAGGCGTTACGGACGCCTGCTCCGGTGCCGTGGCATCGCTTTCCAGCGCGCCAAGACCTGGAAGGAGTCCCCCGAGTGCGGCGCCGGGCTCGACCGCATCGAGCGGGTGCTGGAGCACTTCCCGGGCCGGGTCTTCGCCTTCGACGAGTCCGGGCCGCTGGGGATCCGGCCCACCGCGGGCTCCTGCTGGGCGAAGCAGGGCAACCCCGACCGCCTTCCGGCGACCTACCACCGCCCCCATGGCGTCACCTGCTTCCACGGCTGCTACTCCGTGGGCGACGACCGTCCGTGGGGCGTCAACCGGCGCAGCAAGGGCACCGCCAACAGCCTGGCCGCGCCGAAGTCGATCCGCGTCGCCCGGCCCGATGGCGCCCCGATCCGCCTCGTCCTGGACAGCTTCTCCGCTCATACCGGCGCGGAAATCCACCGCTGGGCGAAGAAGAACAAGGTCGAGCCGTGCTTTCCCCCCGACCTGCACCTCCTGGGCCAACCCGGTCGAGGCGCACTTCGGTCCGCTGCGGCAGTTCACCCTGGCCAACTCGCGTCACCGCAGCCATCCCGCACAGGCCCGTGCCCTGCACCGCTACCTGCGCTGGCGCAACGCCGACGCCAACGCCCGCCATCCCGACAATCCTGGCCGCTCGCGGTCGAGAACGGGCCCGCATCCGCAGCGAGAAGGGCATTCGCTGGGGAGGACGCCTGCTCGCTGGCGCGGCCTGACAGCATTTTGTGCACATCGCCTCCGCCTCATCGAAGGATCCGAAGGTCACACTCATGAGCATCCGTACGACGCATCGTGCTCTGCTGAGCCGTCTGCTGCCCAACGACAAACCGGACGACCTTGCAGTACGTCAGGGACAATTCCACATCGTGGTCATTGGCTCGGACCGCGTCGTGTGCCTGCCTCGTACCCGGGCAGCGGCTGCCCGGTTGCCCGAGCGGGTGGCCGCCCTACACGCACTCGCCGGCCTCGACCTCGGCTTCCGCACACCTGAGCCCCTGTTCCAGGGCAGCGCCCACGGCGCCGACGAGGTGCCGTTCCTGGTACTCAGTCGCATTCCCGGAGAACCGCTGAAGTCCGACGCACTCAACGATGCCCAAGTGGTCGACACCGTGGCGGCCCAGTACGTCACACTGCTGTCCGCCCTGGCCCTCGTCGGCACCGACGAGACGGTACGAGCGGTTCTCCCCCAGGCAGCGGAAAGCCGGTGGCGGCGGTTCGCGGACAACGTGCGCGCGGAGCTGTTCCAGCTCATGTCCGACAGCGGGCGTCTACGGGCCGAGCGGGAACTCGCAGCACTCGACAGCCTTCCCCATGTCACTCGGGCAGTGGTGCACGGCGACCTCGGTGCCGAAAACGTCCTGTGGGAGTGGACGCACGGCCTGCCGCACCTCTCCGGCGTACTCGACTGGGACGATGTCACACTCGGTGACCCGGCCGAGGACCTCGCAGCCATCGGTGCCGGCTACGGCCGTGAGCTCCTGGAGCGGGTGCTCGCCCTGGGCAGCTGGTCAAACCACGGAATCCTTGCCCGCATCGCCGCGATCCGCGGCACATTCGCCCTGCAGCAAGCCCTCTACGCCATCCGCGACGGCGACGAAGAAGAACTCGCGGACGGCTTGGCCGACTACCGCTGAAGCACACGAGCACATCCGCTTCGTCGAACACTTCACATCAACAGCAACCGGGCGAACCCATTCCGTCACAGCCCTTATCGATCAGAAACACATGGGGTCCACTGAGCTCTTTCAGAGTGGCCGCTGATCGAGTGACGGGCCGGCGGGCCGCGACGCACGAGGCTCCCGTGCCGTTGAGAGAGGTGTTCGACGTCTCAACTCATCAGCACAGGAGCCTCGTTGGTTCCATATCCGCCGCGTTCGTTCAACCTGGGCCGGGGAGAGGACGCCATCCCTCGGCTGACCGAGGCCCCGGCTCTTTCCGAGAGGGTGAACGACCGATGGCTCACGGGCATGACACTCAGTCTGCTCGGCTCCATCCACCACCATGGACGCATCGAAACCGCATTGGACTGCTGAGGACGGCGATTTGGCTGGTCAGGCGTAGGGGGTGTGATCCTGTGGGAGTGGTGGCCTGATGTGCTTGTCGCTCCTGGGGAGCACGGATGCCGTTGGTCGTGGGGTTGCTGAAGCAGCACGGGTTCGTTGCCCGTCGTCGTGTGGACGAACTGCGGGAAGGCCCCGCCTTGCCAGATCTTCTCCGGGTGAAGAAGTTCTCCCACGTCGGGCTCCTGATGTGGTGAGGCTGCCGTCCTGGACGGCAGCGGCTGGGCCTGTGCTGCGCGGGAGGTTCCTGAAGCCCGCCCGGGCCCTGGGTGGTGTCGGACGACGAGGGCAGGACGGTACCGCATCTGCTGTCGTCGGCCGGCCAGGTGATCGTGTCGGCGTGATCGTCTCGTACGAGACGACCCGGCGGTGGTGCGCAGAGTCCGGCCAGATCTATGCCAATGAGTTGCGACGAAACCAGCCACGGCCGGGTGACAAGTGGCACCTGGACGAGGCCTTTGTGAAGACCAACGGCGAGCAGAAGTATCTGTGGCGGGCCGTCGACGCCGACGGTAACGTGCTCGACATCCTTCTCCAGGACCGCCGGAACAACGCTGCGGCCCGGCGCTTCTTCCGCGCACTGCTCAAGAAGATCTGCTCGGTGCCGCGTGTGGTGGTCACCGACAAGCTCCGTTCCTACGCCACGGCCCACCGCGAGGCGACGCCCTCCGCCGAGCACCGTTCCCACAAGGGTCTGAACAATCGGACGGAGAACTCGCACCAGCCCACCCGGCAGCGCGAACGGGCGATGAAGGGCTTCCGCTCCGCCGACGCCGTACAAAGGTTCCTGTCCGCCTTCAGCGCCATCTCACCCCGCTTCAGGCCCCGCCGCCACCTGATGACCTCCGCCCGCTACCGCGCCGAGGCGGCCATCCGCTTCGCGATCTGGGATCAGGTCACCGGCGCGACCACTCTGCCTGCTGCGGCCTGAGCCCGGGCCGGAACCCTGTCCCACCGTCCCCGGCATGCCGTCAGGCACTCACATGCTCCGCAACGTGACAGCACCTTCCAGAGCTGCCTCGACGGCACACCACCGGACACCGCCGACTGGCCCCGCAGCCCGGCACACCGGCTCAGCAAGGCGGCCATGCGGCGAAGTCGAAACTTCGAGGGAGGATGGGAAGAGAGCGGATCTGCGTGGTGAAGTGCAGGTCTCTGACAATCCGACAGCAGGGAGCGTTTCTTCCGATGACCGCACAGCCCACACACCCTGAGCACAGCAGTTCCGGGACCGCTTCGCTCAGGGAGGTCTCACCGTTCAAGCCTTCTCTCGTCAAGGCGGTGTTCAGGAACGTGACCCCGATGCACATCTCACGGTCGGCCACGTGGGCCGCCTCGTCGGTGACTCGGACAGTGCTGACGGAGATCATCGACGGCGCGAGGAGAGCCGCGGCGGAGCAGGCCCGGAAGAAGCTGATACCCGGGGACCTCATCTCGGCAATCGACCGGAACGTCGAGGTCGAGGTGGGGGCCACGTGGTATGAGCACAGCCCGACGTTCAAGGGTCTGACCGGTGTCGTGCGCGACGCCGAAGGAGTCGTTGTGGTCCCTCCCAGGCGCAGCAGGTCTCGCAAACCAAGCGCCGTGGTCGGTGCCCACAGGTTCGAGTCCGGGGTCAAGAGGCTGCTGCGGAGCCGAGGGGTGACGGCCGTCCCCGCGATGGTCCGCGACCTGGACGGAATCGCGAGCGTGTTCCTGACGGACCTCGCCCGGGACACGGCCATGGTCGTCCGCGAGGGCGGAGTGAAACGCTTCGGCTCGGTCGCCCTGGTGATGCCGGGCGAACCGGCCACGCTCCCGCCCCTCGACGATTCCCTCCAGGTCCTGTCCGTTCGCAGTGGGGACAGGCGGACCATCGGCAGGGACGACGTCCTGTCCGCCACCACGATGCAGTTGTTCGGCAGCATCAGGCAGCGAGCCCTCGTCGAAGCCCGTGAGGCGACACCGAACACGTCGGCCTGCTGAACGGGTGCAACCGTCATCGTCGCCTCGCCCTCGTCCGCTGCCCCAGGCCTGCCGGAGGAGAAGCGTCAAGGACAGAAGACCGGTGCCATCAGGCACCGGCGAAGCAGCCCGGAGCAGAGCAGCGAGACGGCGGCCCGGGGCAGTCGACGGCCCTGCACGGAATCCCGACACCAGACCCATCCCTGCGGCTGCTCCCGGCGCACCCGGAGGTGGGCGGGAGCCGAGGTCGGCTGGCGATATCGCGCGGCCTCACCAGGGGTGATGAGGCCGTGGTCTGCAGTGGTCGGGGCTGCTGACAGTTGCTCAGCAGGGCCTGGGGCGGGCCCGATCGTCGGTCAGCGGCTCCGGAGTCCGCGGCAGATCGCTTCAAAACGATTTGCGTCGCAACTTCCCAGGCAGATGTGGGTCACTGCGTGTGATTGCGAGAGACTCACCACCACTTGTCCTTCGAATGGAATTTTCCGTAGGTGGTATCGGGAGCAATGCCTTGCCTAGGCAAGACCCATCCTTCGAAAGCAAGGTACTGTAGTCCTGCCTCACAGGATCCTCCTGCAACTGAGCGGTGTGTGCCGCCAGTTCGCGGACCTCCGGGACCCACACGCCTGAGTGCCGGACCGGGAGGAGAAAGTGCAGGTGGTGTCGATGAGCAGCGACCAATACGACAAGCGCGGCAGGAGCCGGTGGCCTGAGCCGGATCGATGGCAGGTCTTCCTGGCGGCGGCAAGTCTGGTGGTGGCGATCATCGCTCTGGTGAGGTAGTCCCTCGGCAAACACCGAGTGCTCACCCCGAAGCGTGGTAGGACCAGCCGGGCGCCGTATACGCAGCGAGCCCGGCCGCTAGATGGTCGACCGGGCTCGGTGACTGCATGGGCCCAGTTCCGGGTGGCCGCCCGGGGCTGGGCCTTCGTGCATGGGACCGGCTGCGTCAGCGGGCCGCTCCACATCGCCGTGACCCTTGAAACTTGCTACGTTCCGGCGGAGGTGCAAGTTATAGGGGTCATCCTGAGCAGGATAGCTCAAGGTGCTGCAGAGATCACGGTGGGGCAACGAGGAACCGAGCTGCAGCAGCCCGGGGCGGTTCCTCCGATCGGGGGGAGCCCTGCCCCAACACAGGTGGATCGGCAGCGCGTCGAGCACGCGCAGGTAGTCGTGGTCCCAGGGGAAGGCCGTGCCGATGACCCGGGCACCCCTGTCGATCGCCACCGGGGCGATGCCCACGCCGGTGCACGTCGCGCTCATGCTGACCGCGCTGCGCCTCGCGCGGAAGGGCGAGGGTGGACGCACCGTCGCACGGATCACCCCGGGGCTCGGCGTCGCGACCGTGATCGGGATGCCCGTCGGCAACGTGCTGTCCGAGACTCCGGGTTGGCAGTGGTCGTTCGCCCTCATCGCCTCGCTCAGCGGACTCGCGCTCCTGATCGTGCTCGTCGCGTTCCCCGACGACCGCTCTGCGCGATGAGACCGGTTGGCGTTCCCTGCGCACCCTCGCCCGTGCGCCCGTGATCGGCGGGATCGTGATGACCGCGCTGGTCGGCCTTGGCGCGATGCCCCTGCCCGCGTTCACGCTGCCGTTCCTGACGAGCGTCGGCGTCGATGACCGGGCCATGGCCCGCTCCTGCTCATCTACGGAGCAACGTGCCTGGCCGGCAACATCATCGGCGGCAGGCTCGCCGACCACGGACTCGGCCGCGCTCTCGCCCTCACGACGGGCGCGGCGGCCGTCGCGCCCGTCGTCGCCGGGCTGATCGGCGGGAGCTCAGCCGGCGTGGTGGCGGGCCTTGCGCTGGTCGGGCTCGCCTCCTTTCTCCACCTTCGCGCCCCTGAACGCCCGGGGCGCGACCAGGTCGGACGGCATCGCCCCGGACCTCGCCCTCGCGGTCAACAGCTCCGCGTTCAACATCGGCATCGCCGCCGCCGGATGGCTCGGAGGAGCCGCCCTCGTCGCGGGGTACAGCGCGGCACAACCGCCCTTCCTCTGCGCCGATGCCCTGGTTCTGGCGTTCGCGGTGTCGCTCGTGCTGACCGCGAGGGTGAAGTCCCGACGGCGTGTCGCGGACAGTTCGCTGTCCCATCCGCAGTCCGCGAGAGCCCGGTAGGCCTCATCGGACATCACGCGGCCGCTGCCGGCTCCTAGGCGTGCGCGGCCGGTCCCCGATGCGTGCGACAGGGATACCGGGCGGCCACGAGTTCATCACGGCAGCCACGAGACGCCCGTCGTGCTCGCCTCTGCGGATCTCCTTCGTCAGCCGGAGCGCTCCGAGCCCGTCGAGTTGGCGGATCGGCGGATCGGCGGATCACGATCTGCATCGTGACGCCGGGCAGGACCTCAGCCTGCGGCCAGGCCGCGGACTGCCCGTCCCGGAACACCAGGTTCCAGGGGTGAGCATGTCATGTTTCTGCGCGTGTGGCCGGGAATGCCTGTGCTCGGGCGACGACGACGAGGAACGCTGCGATGGTCAGGCCGAGTGCGGTCCAGGCCAGGGCGGGGGCGCTCGCGTGGGTTGCCAGGATCGCGCCGCCGACGATGCCACCACCGGCTACCGCCAGGTTGAACACGGTCACGAATACGGACTGGGCGGCGTCGGTGTGCTCGCCGGCCCGGTCGGCCAGGGCGGTCTGCAGCAGCGCGGGCGCGCCGCCGAAGCCGAGGCCCCAGACCGCGATCGCGACAGCGATCAGCACGGCTCCAATGATCGGGTTGGCCAGGGCGAGGCCGGCTGTGGCCATGAGGGTGAGCACACCGAGCACGGTTGCTCGTAGTGCCCGGTCGATGACCAGGCCGGTGGCGGTGATCCCGATGAAGGAGGCGATGCCGAAGATCGCGAGCCCGATGTCGAGGCGCAGGCCGGTCGGAACGAGCAGGGGCGCGATATAGGTGTAGAGGATGTTGTGCGCGAGCACCCACGCGAGTGCGACGACCAGCACCGCCCGGATACCGGGCAGCAGGACCACACGCCGCAGCGGCAGATGCGCCGACGGTGCCTGGCCGGGTACATCGGGCACGGCGGCGCCGATCCACGCGGCCAGGCCGGCCGCGGCCAGCGAGATCGCGGCGAACACCCACCGCCAGTCCACGAGCGAGCCGGCGAGTGCCCCCAGCGGGACTCCGGCGGCCAGCGCGACGGGTTGGCCGATCCCTGTGACGGTGAGCGCGCGTCCTTGCTGGGCGGGCGGGACGAGGCGGCGGGCGTACCCGGCCAGCACACCCCACACGAGCGCGGCGGCCGCACCGGCGATGAACCGGGCCACCAGGATCAGCGGGTACCCGGGCGCGAGCGCAGTCACGGTGTTGAACACCAGCAGCGTGAGCACCGCGGCCAGCAGCACCTTCTTCCGGCTCACCCGTCGGGTCGCGGCCACGAGCGGGATCGCAGCGAGCACCGACCCGATCGCGTACAGCGTGACCAACTGCCCTGCTGCGGGTTCAGAGATCCCCAGCCCTGCCGAGAGTTGTGGGAGGAGTCCGGCGGGGATGGTCTCGGTGAAGATCGCGAGGAACCCCGCCGCGGCCAGCGCCAGCAGCGCCGCCCACGGCAACCCCACGCGTTGAACGTGTCCGGACATGGTGGTCGCGTGTGTTCCTGTGGTCACTGGCCGGCCTCGCCGAGGTCGCGGTGGCGCTGCATGTCGGCCAGCGAGGCCCAGTCATCCTGCCCGTGCCCCGCCTCGATCGCGTCGGTGAGCAGTTCGGAGAGCAGATCGGCCACCGGGAGCCCGAGCCCGGTCGACGCGGCCTGGCTGCGGGCCAGGTCGACGTCCTTGCGTCCCAGTACCGGGGTGAACCCGGCCGGGGAGTATGCCTGGCGAGCGATGAGCCCGCCGTAGTTCGTGTACACCGGGCCCGGTGTGATCGTCGAAGTGAACAGCTCCACCAGCGTCTTGGCATCGACATCGCCCCGCTCACCAATAGCAACGGCTTCGGCCATCGACTGGATCGCCGAGGCGATGAGCACCTGGCCGGCGACCTTGACCACGTTCGCCTGCTGCGGCGAATCACCGACCGGCCACACACGAGCACTGACCGCTTCCAGTAGCGGGCTCACCCGCTCGACCAGTTCGGGCGCCCCAGCACTGACGATATTGAGCTTGCCCGCCACTGCGACCGGCACCCCACCGAACATCGGCGCAGCCACATACCCGACCCCCTTATCCGCATGGATCGCCGCCGCCTCCTCCGCCAGCGCCGGGCTGATCGTCGCGAGATTCACATGCACCACCCCCGACGGCGCAGCATCGAGCAAGCCGCTGTCGAAAAACACCTCCCTTACCGCGGCATCGTCGGCAAGCACCGAGAACACCACCGGCGAGGAGAACACCTCGCCCGGCTGCTCCAGCCTCACCACCCCCGCATCCACCAGCGGTGCGAGCCGAGCACGGTCCCGGTTCCACGCCGCCACCCGGTATCCGGCCCGCACCAGATTCCGGGCAATCGCCGCCCCCATACCGCCGGTACCGACCACGGTCACATCGGTCATCACATCCACCTTCCAGACTGGAACCATCTGAACCGGTTCCACCATACATGCCACCCCGCAGTGGAACCACCTAAAGTGGTTCCATGACCGATCCCGCTGCCCCGAGCACCACCGCCGCGAACCGCCCGATGTTCCGGCTCGACAACGAGCAACTCGCGTTCCGCTTCACCGCCACCCTCAGCGATCGGCACGGCAACCCAGTTGAACGGCTGCCCGATCCGGGACGGCTGGATGACTGGCTCGCCGCCAACGACATCGCCGTCGGCAGCGAACACGCCACCCCCGCAGACCTCGACCTGGCCCAGCGGCTCCGTGAGGCGATCCATCGCATCGGCACCGCGATCGCCCACGACGAGCCGACGACCAAGACGGATCGAGCAGTGCTCAACCGGCTCCTGCACGACGAGCAGCTCTGCCCCGAACTCACCGGGACCGGGCTGCGCTGGCAGCCCATCACCGGACACCACGTGCGCGGCGCGCTCAGCCGCATCGCCCACGACGCCGTCACCCTCCTCGGCGGCCCCCAACGCGGCCAGGTGAAGGCCTGCCAGAACCCCGACTGCCGAGGCCTCTACGTCGACACCAGTCAGGGCCAGAACCGTCGCTGGTGCTCGATGAACATCTGCGGCAACCGCGCGAAGAAAGCCCGCTTCCGCGGTCCACGCACCACCGCCGACAACAACTGAACCCCTACACGCGGGCCGCATCTGTGCCAACGCGAAGCAGTCGTGGCGTGCCGACCTTCTTCACCGAGAAGTCCTGCCCCTCAAGGCAACGCTCGCCGGTGCCCTCACCACCGGGGGCTGCATGATCGGACTGCACAGCCTGATCGACTGGCAGGAGAAGCGGGCGGGGAGTCCCTGCCCGCCTTTCCCGGACTCCCGAGCTCCCGAGCTCCCGGACTCCCGGACTCCCGGACTCCCGGACGTCAGGCTGCGCTGAACTCGTGGGCGGGACCGTCGCGCCACTCCACCCACTGCGGATCGTCCAAAACGGATTCGGGGACGTCGACTCCGGCGTCCCCGAGGACCACGACCAGGTCGTGGTCGCCGTAGGCGGTGCCGAGGCTCTCGTCCTGGCCGCTGCTGTGTGCGCACGGTGCCCCGCCGACCATCCGAGATGGAGGGCCGGCACACGACGATCGGCGCGCTGGTCACGCCTCCCGGTGTGACCCGGCTCCGCCCGGGAAGCGGGTCGGGCCGAGTTCTTCAGGCGACGCGCACCACGAGGGCGGTGGCGTTGTCCGCGTACGGGTCGGGCAGCGCGCGGGCCCACCGGACGGGCGTCCTCGACAAGCCGCTGTGCGTCCTTGCATGGTTCGCCGGTGAGGTAGTCGGCCAGGTCATGGTCGGCGTCCTCAAGGGGCCACCCCGGTCTTCTCCGAAGCAGGCTGTGATCAGGTTCCGGGCGGGCCCGGCGGCATGACGGTCGTACGTGGCACGCAGGCCGGCCTCCCCGTCCGTGTGCAGGACGGCGGCGCGGTCCAGGAAACGGGCGACGGCCCGGGTCCGCGTGCGGACGGCCGGAATGTCGCCGACACCATCTTCGTCGGTGAACTTCGCCCCCGCAGCTGGTGCAGACGGGCAGGCGGGCTTCGCGCCGGGCCGCCTCCCGTACTGCTTCTACGGCCTTCTTCGCAGCCGAAGTGGACGAGCACGGTGGCCGACTCCGCAGCGTGTGGGACCTCGGCGCCGCGCTCGCCTCGGAGTACGAGCGGGCCGGCACGCCGCCCCTGAGCGGCCTCGTCCGCCCCGACGGAGACCGGGCGCGCATCCCGCGCGCCGCTGCGTGGCGCATCATCAGACGCCGCGGTCCGCCCGCCAACGCCGAACAGCTGCGGACCTTCCTGGACGCCTGCCAAGTGCGCCGGTCTGCCCAGCGGCACCACCGTTCCGATCCGAAGCCCTGTCATGGACGTCCCGACGACCGTGCCAGGAACAGGTGGGAGACTCGGTGCCCATGGAGCTTCAAGAGCATGGTTCGGGCAGTCCGTACTCCGCCGTCGACGAGCTGATCCGTACGCGCTTGGACTCTGCGGCAGCTGACCTCCTCACCGGCCTGGTGAGGCCGTCCGTAGGGTTTGTCGTCGGGACGGTCGGGCGTGAGACCGGATGCTCGATCGGAGGCCGGCCTCGGAGCACCGACGAATTCGACTGGCCCTGCTATCGCGGACGCCCGATGGTTCTTCTCGCGCAGTTGGACTGCAGCCGGGTCGGGCCGCTTCTCGGGAAGGAGTGGATGCTGCCCGGGGACGGGCACTTGCTTTTCTTCCACGACGATGAGTTCGTTGCCGAGTTCAGCTTCGATCTCGGAGACGACGGCTGCCGAGTCGTGCACGTGCCGGCCGAGCACCTCGGGCATCAGCCCGGAGACAATCTCACGGATGCCGTCCCTGCCCTGCCCCTGGAGCCGCTTGCCCTCCCGTCGGTGCCCACCCTGGCGGACCGGGAGGTTGATCCGGCGGCTGATCGTGGCGTCATCGCCATGCTCGACTTCTATGAAGCCCTGTCCACTCGCTGTCCCGCTCCGCGTCACCGTCTGCTCGGCTGGTGCGACAGCACGGACACCCCCAGGCCCAAAGGCCATCGCCCCCTGCTCCAGTTGGAGGCCGAAGCCGTCAACAACTGGGGCGAGATCGTCAACATCTCCTTCTGGATCCGCGATGAGGACCTGCGTGCGGGGAATCTCGGCAGAGTCCGCCGATCCTACGAAGTCGCCTGACCAGTCCGCGTGCACCGCCTCGCGAGTCGGTCGGGGACGCGGCAAAGCGGACGTCCCGCGCAACCGCCCAAGAAAACGGCCTGACCTGCGCGTTCAGGGGCGCGTCAGCACCTGTGTCCGAACCTCGGCCGACCGTTTGCCCGGATCAGGATTCGAACGGGGCGGGCTCGGGCTGCTCCGGCGGCGACATCAGCGGTTCCGCTGACGGCCTTCGGGTGGTGATGGAAGGATTCGACCCGGGCCCGGGGAATCGGGAGGCTTCCGGGCGGCGGTGACCGTGACCGTCGTCCGGTCAATCCCGGTGGGCTTCGCGAGTGTCCGGCCGATTGCTCCTGCGGGAGCTTCGACGGGTGACGTGCCTGGTCATGAGCGTGATCGCGGCCAAGGTGACGAGTGGTTCCGAGCGCTGGACAAGTCGTTCGCAGTCGCGCGTGTCGGCGGGCGTGCATGCCCCAGGCGTGTGACCGTTCGACGGCCCGACGCCGGGGCAGAACGGCGAAACCGGAAGCGTCCTTCAGGCGGCCGACGGGCTTGATCGTTCAAGTTCAGGCAGGTATTCGCCCAGGTCACGAGCTGTCCGGCATGGGCGGATCCGGCCCGGACGATGGTGATCCCAGGATGGATCAGCCGCAGCCGGAGCAGCACTTCCTCGGCCGTGTTGCCGTCGGTCGTGTCGGCCGGGGTGACCATGACGAACAGCGGCAGGCCCTCGGTGTCCACGACAAGGTGCCGCTTGCAGCCGTTGATCTGTACGTGATCGGGAGCCGACAGCTCCGTGAAGGCCCTGCTCAGCCATCCCCTTCGTTCCCCTCCTGACGGTGCTCCACCTCCACGCCGAGCGCGGCCAGTCGGCCGACGATGTACGCGCCGAGTGACTCCCGGGCGGCGTTGAGGTGGAGCAGCGTGGTCTCCGCTTGCGCGGCCAGGTCCTCAGGCAACGGACACCCGGCCTCCACGCAGTCGGTCATGGTGTAGGTCGCAGACGACAGGGCCGCACCGAGGGTGGTCACGTCGATCCCGTGATCGTTTGCTGATACGGCACGTCCCATCGAGCCGCGGCCTATCAGCATTCGGGCAGAGCCCGCGTGCGCAAACCAGAGGCCGTCGTGGAGTGCTTCGTCGAAAGCATCGTCGACTGCACCCCTGGCAGCGTGCCATTCCTCGGAGAAGGCCTCAGCGTCAACGGACCGGCCGCGCCTCAACTCGCCGAAAGTGTCCAGAAGGAGAAGATGCCATGCACGCGTGGTCGAGCGCATGCGTATCAAGCGTTCCGTCACGGCCAACTGTCGGGCGTTTCTCTCGGCGACCCGCTCTCGCTCCGCAGCTGCCCGCCTTTCCGCTTCGGCCACTCGGAACTCGAACTGTTGTTGACGCCGCTGGAGATCCTCCTCACGACGCTGCTGCGCACGTTCCCGTTCCTCCTGCTGCAGCAGCGCCTCCTGCCGCTCCGCCGCCTGCCGACGGTGCAGGAGCAATGGTCCGAACACTGCGCCCCCTGCACCAACGACGGCTCCACCGACTGCCCCGATCAGCCCGTACAGTGCTGCTGCGTCCGCCATGGCGCACATTCTGCACGGAGACGCTGATCACTGTGGCACGTGCCGCAGAACCCGGCCAAGAGCCCCCCGCGCTCCCGTCAGATCTCCCGGTCGGCGACCGCCCGGTGGCGGCCAGGGCGTTCCGGCTGCTCCGGCCCAGCGCAAAGCCTGCTCTCCTTGTGATGCACCCGGGCCGCTGACCAGCGCTGCCCCCGGGTTCAGTGGGCGTCGGCCGGTCTTACCCGTTGTCGGTGGCGTTCTTGTCGTACAGGGGCCGCCGGGCAGGTCGGGGAGCTGGAGGGCCGCCGCAGGCGGTGTCCACGACGACCACGACCCGATGGGCCCTCCGGGACCTGTCCGATTGTCGATGTGGCAGGCCGTTGCCTGGCTGGTCATGCTCGCCTGCCACGGTCATCGGCCTCGCCGTGCTCATCCGCGAAGAGCTGCTGTTCCGACGCCCGGATCGAGACACTCGCAGCGATGCCCCTGAGACCTGAACCAGTTGTTCCCTGCACGTACAAGGGCCGCCCAAACAGCATCGAGCCGGCCGACGACAAGGCCGGCATCGCGCTGATCAGCCCCGCCCGACTGAACCCCTACCTGACCTCGTGCACCAGTGACTCCGCCGCCGCGCTCGCGCTGTACCAGTGGAACAGCGGCCTCGTCGCAGCGTTCTTCGAACCGTTCGGGCACCTGGAGATCGTGCTGCGCAACGTGCTGCCCGACCTCGCGGGCGCCTTCCCTCACTCCCCCAACCACACCTGACCACGGTGGAGAACCCGTCGGAGCCAGCGGGCCTGCCGGCCCACCCGTGGGGGCAGGCCGGCAGGCAAGTGGGCCGGTGCACCCGGCAGTCGGTCGGATTCGCCGCCCGTCGTTGTCGGTCGGGATTTGGTCCTGGACAAGTAAGCGGACGATCACCGTGACCGGGCGGGTCACCCGGGCGAACCGGGACACCCACACGTACCAGGGGTACGCGGGCCGCACGGTCAGCCTGCAGTTCAAGGCGGCGGGCGCCTCCTCGTACACGACGGTCAAGAAAGTGACGTCGAACAGGACCGGGGAGCTCAGGACCACGGTGAAGGCCACCGGGTCGGGGACATGGCGGTGGACGTACTACGGGAACTCCGCCTCCGGCGCGAAGTCGTCGACCGGGGACCACGTCGCCGTGCGGTGGACGACGCGCACGGAGCGCCCCCGCGCTTTCGGAAGCACCGTGGTCCGGACCGGCCTCGGTCGGGCAACCCCGCCGGAAGGATGAGACGTTACCCGTTCATCGGGCGGGAACCGGCCATCCGGCGGATGTCCGGCGGTCGGCGCCCCGCCGAGAGTGGGGCCATGGACGACGAAAGCTCCCTGCCCATCTCCGGTGCCCGCCCCGTCGGGCGCCCTCGCCACCGACGCCGCCGTCCGGTGCCCGCGAGCACGGGCGTACTCGGCGCGGCCCTGCTCATGGTCATGTCCGGACTGCTTCCGGGGCGTCCGGCGCACGCCGCGCCGCTCGGACCGGTCATCCGGGCGGACACGAACCGGGACGGCCGTGTCACCGCCGACGACGATCCCGGCAAGGACGTGTGGACCCGCGGCCGTGGTGCGCTGATGCTGCCCAACGTGGACGACGACCAGCGGCGCTGCCCCGCCGCAGGCCCCACCGGAGCGCGGTTGCCCGATGACCACCTCGTGGCCTGCAACGACGCGGCGAACTCCGTCGTCGACGGCGCGGCCGACCTGGCCGACCTCGCCCCGGTACGCATCACCGCCGATCCGCACGCCGAGGCCGGGACCACCGCCACCGTCACCACCGACCCGGCCTCCCGGGACCGCGTCCGGATCTTCGCCGAGCGCCGTGGCCGTATGGTCCTGCTGGGGCCCGGCGACCGGCTGACCACCGGCGAGCTGCGCCACGGCGTCGCGCTGGGCGTCGAGGCACGGGACTTCGTACGCGACCCCGAGCAGTGGGCGGGCTTCACCGACCTCGCCCTGAAGGTCGATCGTGGTGGTGTCACCGCTGAGGACCGAGTACGGCTCCGGGTCGCGCCGCTGGTGTTCGAGCACGACCTGATGCCGATACGAAGCCTGATGACGGCCGACCACACCACCGGGCCGGCCGAGGTGGAGCGCGGCAAGCGCTACGACCCCGCCATGCAGCCGCGGCCCGTACACCCCGGAGAGGCCGCGTTCCGCCGCGACCTGCGACGCGGCCTCGACCGGGCCGGGCTGCCCGCCCCTCTGTACAACTACCCCACGGGCGGCGACGTCTGGATGCAGGACCTGTTCAAAACCGCCTACGCCTCCATTCCCGCTCCCGGCGGCCGGGAGCACCGCGTCACTGTCGTCGTGCGGTCCGCGGACGTGATGCCGGGCACGGCCACACGCGAGTTCCCTCTGAGGGACGCTTCACGGAGTGCCTTCCCGCTGCTGCGCGGCCCCGGTACGGGAGTGATCCAGCAGTACGACCCCCGGCGGGTCGGCAGCGACGACAGCCAGTACTACGGTTCCTTCAGCTCCACCGGGAACTTCGGTACCCTCCCGCCGTACACCTGGCGCGGCCGCCGCTACCCGGTCGGGCGGGTCGTCTACGGCGGGACCGGGGGCCTGGAATCCCCCGATCCGTCCTTCGTCCGGATGCTCGCCGCGCAGGGCTATCAGCGGCCTGTGGCAGTGGACACCAGCTGGCTGGGGGTCGGCCACATCGACGAGTTCCTTTCCTTCGTCCCGGCCCGGAACGCCCGGGGCTGGGTGGCGGTCGTCGCCGACCCCGTCCTCGGCCGGAACCTGCTGAGCGACCTCGCGAAGCACGGAGGGGGCGGTCGGGCGCTGGTTCGCGGGGTCGCCGCGAAGGACACCGAGGACCCCGGTCTCACGGTCGCCGACGCGCTGCGCAAGCCGTCCCTGACCCGTGGCACCGAGATCGCCGAACGGGGCATCGACGCCGCCCTGCGCACCCTGCGCGATCAGACCGGGCTGACGGATCGTGACATCGTGCGTGTCCCGGCCCTCTTCAACAGGCTTGATGTGCCCGCAGGTTATCCGCGCCGGGACCTGGTCGCCAACTACCTGCCCGGCGCGGCCAACGGTGTCAGTACCGGCACCGGGGTCTATCTGGCGCCGCGTCAGCACGCGCCGGAGGCGGGCGGCCGGGACGTCTTCGAGCAGGCTGCCGAGCAGGCCCTGAGCCGGACCGGCACCCGCATCTCCTGGGTGGAGGACTGGGCCTACTCCCACCACCGGGGCACCGTCGGCGGCGAGGTGCACTGCGCGACCAACACGCTGCGGAGCCTGACCGGAACCCGGCCGTGGTGGACCGAGCGCGACTGAACCGGGCCGTGGCGGACCGGGCGGGACCGGCCCCGGTCCCGGGCCGCCGCCCGGATTCACCGCCCCGTCTCATAGGGTCGGTGATCATGAGCGATCGGTACCTGCCCCAACTGCGCGTGCTCGGCGGCCTTCTGCTCCTCGGCGTGGCCGCTGCCGCCTGGACGACCGGGCCTGCCACGGGCGTCACGATCGTCGCCGTGGGGCTGCTGACGACCGGTGCGGCGCTGGCGGCGGCAGTCCGTCTGCCCCGGCGCCGGTCGGCCCGTCGGTGGTTGGGGCCCGCCGCCGCCGTCTGCTCCGGGGTGGTGACGGCGTGCTACCGGGGGCCGGTCGTCGACGCCACGGGCTGGTGGTGGGTGCTGGAGACACTCGCGCTGCTCGCGCTCCTGGTGCCGACGGTGCGTCGGACGAGCGGAACGGCCGGGGTAATCGCGTACACCGCCGTGCAAGGTGGGGCGATCGGGGCGCTGCCCCTGCGTATCGGCCCGCATCTGACTCCGCCCTCGGGGCCGGCGGAGACCGCGGTGCTGTGTCTGCTCTGGTCGCTGCTGGCGGCGGGCGCCGTCGCGTTGGGCGGCTATCTGCGCGCCCAGGACTCCAGGAGACGCCGGGCCCTCGCGGAGCAGCGTCGCGACCAGCGTCTCGAAGTCGCCCGTGATCTGCACGATTTCGCGGCGCACGACGTCATGGGAGTGGTGGTGCTCGTCCAGGCGGCCCGGCTCCTGGCACGGCAGGACCCTGCGCGGGCCGTGGAGTTGTTGCCGCGGATCGAGGAAGCGGGCCTGCAGGCGCTGGCCGCGATGGACCGTACGGTATGGATGCTCAACACAGACGGAGGCCGGGACGGAGGCCGGGACGGGGGCCAGGACTGGGGCCGAGACGGAGGCCAGGGCGAAGGCCACGACAGGGGCCGTGACCGGGATGCGGCGGTGCCGAGCGGTGTCCTCGTCCCGCCTGCCGGGCGGCTCCCCGGCGCGGATGGCTCCGACCGCTCCGGGCATCGGCGGCGTGACCTGGGTGAACTGACCGAGCTGGCAGCCCGGTTCACTCGCACCGGCACCGTTCAGGCCCGTCTCGACGTGACCGGCGACGCGCTGGAGGGGTTGCCCGGGGAGGTCAGCGCGACCGGCTACCGGATCGTGGTGGAATCCCTCACCAACATCCGCCGCCACGCGTCCGCCGCCGCGGTCGTCGACATCACCGCCCGGCGGGTGCCGTACCGGGGCGTCACCGCTCTCCGTATCACCGTCACGGACACGGCCGGGGCCGGAGCCGCCCCACGGGCGTCCCTGCCTCCGGATCGTGCTCGGGGCGGCCTCGGACTGTCCGGGCTCACCGACCGGGCCGAAGCTCTCGGCGGCTCGCTGACCGCGGGACCGCACGGGACCGCGGGCTGGCGGGTCACAGCCACTCTTCCGCTGCCCGCCGGTGCACCACCGGCGGCGGACCCGCACGCGCGAACGAGCCCCGCGCGAGGCGTGACTCCCGAGGAGACCGTCGTATGACCACCTCCGGCACCATCCGGATTCTGCTGGCGGACGATCAGGAAGCCGTCCGCGCCGGCTTCCGCCTCGTCCTCGATGCCCAACCCGACATGCGGGTGATCGCCGAGGCCTCGGACGGCGTCACCGCGCTCCATGCCGCCCGGCATCTGCGTCCCGACGTACTGCTGGCGGATATCCGGATGCCGGGCCTGGACGGTCTCGAACTGACCCGGCGGCTCGCGGGCCCCGGGGCGGACCCGCCCGTCAGGGTCGTCGTGGTCACCACCTTCGACCTCGACGCGTACGTACACGCCGCGCTCCGGGGCGGAGCCTCGGGCTTCCTGCTGAAACGCTCCGGACCGACGCTTCTGGTCGAGGCGGTGCGTGCGGCGATGTCCGGCGACGCGCTCATCAGCCCGCAGATCACCGCACGCATGCTGCACCGGCTCGTCCCCCCGGTCGGTCAGGACGGGAACCCACCCGTCGAGCCGCTGACCCCGCGCGAGGAGGAGGTCGCGGTGCTGGTCGCCGGGGGCCTGTCGAACGTGGACATCGGAGAGGAACTGTTCATCTCACTCGCCACCGTCAAGTCCCATGTGGCCAACCTCCAGCGCAAGCTGGCCGTCCGCAATCGGGTCGGCATCGCGGCCTGGGCCTGGCAGTCCGGCCTGGCCTCGGCCGACCAGATCTGAGGGCGGATGCCCCGGCGGCGGCGTACCTCCCGCCCCGGGAGGCAACCGTGCCGCTCGCCGGTGGCTGCCGTGCTCCGTCCCGAGCACTCTGGAACCACGTCGCCGCCGCGTCCTGCGCAGCAGCTGACGAGGAGAGGCCGTCCGGGTCCGAACCGTGTGCTCCCCGGGCCGCGGGCGGGCTCGTCGAGCTCGGCCGCGCCCCGTCCGGGTTCGTGACGCGGGTCCGTCTCACCGCGTCACCGAAACCTCGGCGGTCGTGGTTCAGGACCCGGGCGAGGCGGTGGTGGTTCCTCTCGGACCCGGGTGGATTCCCGTTCGCGCCGCCGGCGGGCGGCGCGAACGGGACGCGGTTCAGGTGATCGGGCCGAAGATCTCGGTGCGGTCGAAGTCGGCATCCATGCCGTCCAGTACCGCTCCCAGTTGCTTCTCCTCGTACTTGAAGTGCGTCTCCATGACCGCCTCGATCCCGTCCAGGTGGCGATGTGCCACCTCCGGGTCGGTCGAGTCGGCCACCGCCTTCTGCAATCCACCGATGAGGTGCTCGAGCATGTTGTGGTCCTGAGTCAGCTTCGCGACCACCGGTGCCAGGTCGGGTCGCACCCGTACCAGTTCCGGGAACAGCGAACCGTCCTCGGCACGGTGGTGGCCGGACAGGGCGGCGCAGAAGCCGTGGCAGAACAACAGCAGGTCGGTGGCGGCGTCGGCGGGGTCGCCGCCATCCAGTCCTGCCCGCGCCAGCGCCAACGCATTGCGCAGCTTGCCGTGCACCTGCTGCAGTTCCTCGCCCCAGGCGGTGACGCGATCAGTCGGCAAGGACGCCCTCCCGTCGCAGCCAGGCCGCGCACGCGGTCGTCCAGGACGCGGTGTGCGGCTCGCGCGCAATGAACTTGTGCGGCTCGCCACCGTATTCCACGCCGTCGGCGAGGCCGATGCCGTGGCTGCCGCCCGGGTAGACGTGCAACTCCACCGGTACCGCGGCGGCCGCCAGTGCCCGGGTCCACTCCAGGGCGTTGGGCAGGCCCGGCGGGTCCTGAGCGGTGGCCCATACGAAGGTCGGGCACACCGACGCGTCCACATGCTTGGCCGGGGACAGCTCGTCCCTGATGGGCAGCAGGTCGCCGAGCAGGTTCTCGACCACCGGCGGCGGCAGCAGGTCGAGGTCGGCCAGCGCGTAGGCCAGGATCGCGAAGTCCGGTCGGGGCGGGTCGGCGACACCTTCCTCGATGGACAGAACCTGGCCGGTCATGAGCAGGCCGGCGAGTTGGCCGCCCGCGCTCGATCCGATGACGCCGACCCGGCCGACGTCGAGGCCGTGGTCACCGTTGCGGATGTGGTCCAACCCGGCCCGGGCATCTTCGAGCGGGGCCGGGAACCGGTCCGGCAGCAGCCGGTAGGACAGGACGAAGGCGTGGATGCCGAGGCCGGACAGCCAGCGTGCGTAGCCTTCGCCCTCGTGCGGTGGAAGTTCCCGGAAGCCGCCGCCTGGCAGGACGAGGACAGCGGGTCGGGGGCCGGGGAACCGCTCCTCGGCGGGGTAAAGCGTGATCCTCTGTGCAATCGGGGTGGGAATGGCCGTAGCCACCTTTCGATACGACGCCTCCATGCCTGACGATCCATCCGCCACCGGCACGCGACGCTGCCTGGAACTATAACCCCGAAGGCCAGATGGGTGGTTGCGTTGCGCCGCCGCAATGGCGTCTGGCTTTGAGCACGAGTCCTGGTTCTGGCTCAACTTCTGTGAACTTGCGCCTCCCCGGTCCGGGACCTGCTGGGAGCAAACTGCTGACCTGCCGGTTCACCAGAACCTTCGCCCTCGGAAGCCGGGAATCAGCTCGGCTTCACAGAAGTTGAGCCGGAACCCGAGTTGGGGTGACGCCTGGTCAGCAAGGGTGAGAAGTACTGGAGTTCGGCACTGTCGGATCCCTCGCTGCCACGCGGTTGGCCACCCCCGGGAATCAATACTGGGCGAAGTTATTTATTCCGCGATGGGTTCCGCTCCCGTCCATCCCGTTCCGAACAACCGCCCCCCGTCGGCAAAGACGCCGAGGGCAACCGGGGTGAAAACGACTACAGGGCAAGGATCTGGGCATGACATCGGCTGCCCCGATACCGTTCGACCGCTCCGGCATTCCCGAGCCGGTCCTTGACTCGGCCCCCCACCTGATCAAGCTCTACTGGGCCGCATGGGCGATGGCCTGGGACCACGTGGTCGAGCGCGAGGGCGTCGCGCAGTCGCCGTACATGGACGAGGGCTTCGACCCGGACACCATCTGGATCTGGGACACCTGCTTCATGGCGCACTTCTGCAAGTACGCGCCCGGCAGGTTCCCCGGCATCGAGAGCCTGGAGAACTTCTACGGGGTGATGTACGACGGCGCCGAGTCCTCGGTGTCCGTCCAGCATCCCGACAATCCATCGCTGTTCGCCTGGTCCGAGGAGGAGTACGTCCGCCACACGGGCGACCTCGCGCGGGTGGCCCGCATCCTCGAACGGGGCTACCTGCAGCAGCACTTCGCCTTCTTCGACACGGTCCGGCCGGGATCTCTCTTCCCGTACAGCGTCGTCCCCACCACCGTCGAACGCACCGACCGGGGCTACCTCTGGAACGGCGTATGCAGCGGCATGGACAACACGGCTCGGGCCACTGAACAGGGGGAGGGCGGCACGTACGGTGACATCCTCTGGTTCGACGCCGCAGCGCAGCAGGCGCTCTCGGCGCGGAGCATCGCCCGGCTCGCCGAGCTCGTGGGGGACCACGGCCTCGCGGCCGTTTTCTCGGCCCGTCACGCCGAACTGGTCAAGCTGGTCGAGGACTTCTGGGATCCGGAGGCGGGGATGTACTTCGACCGCGCCTCCACTGCCCCGTTCAACTTCCACCGGGTGAAGACACCGGCCGCGTACTGGCCGCTGCTCGCCGGCGCGTCCGGCCCGGAGCAGGCGGCGAAGCTGGCCGCCGCGCTGGAGGACGAGGCCGTCTTCGGCGGTGACGTGCCATGGCCCTCGGTGGCACGCGAGGACACGGCGTTCCGGGGCACGGGGCACTACTGGCGCGGTGGGGTGTGGATCCCGCTGGCCTACATGAGTGCGCGGGCACTCTCGGACGCCGGGCACGGCGCCGTGGCGGCCCGCGCCGCACGCCGACTCCTTGACCACATGGCCCGGACCTACGCCGATCACAGCCCGTCGACGATCTGGGAGGCGTACGCGCCGGACCTCGCCGCGCCGTCGACCGGCAAGGACGACCAGTACATCGTCCGCCCCGACTTCTGCGGCTGGTCCGCGCTCGCCCCGATCGCCATGCTCATCGAGCATGTCCTCGGATTCCGGGTCGACGCGCCGCGCAACGAGGTGACCTGGACCCGTCCCGGTCGTGCGGCCGGCATCCGGGGCCTGTGGTGCGGCACGACCTCGCTGAGGGCAGTCGACGAGGGATCGGGTTCCCGGTTGGTGCGGGATCCCTCGCGAATGAGGATTCACCCAGGACTGACTCACCCGATGACGGGCGAGCGCTCTTCTCCTCCACCGTAGGCGAGGCACAGGTGAGTATGGGTGCTGGGCCTGTGGAAACCCGGCCGGTGACGACACTGCCGCTGGCCGTGGCGAGCCCGGTCTCGCGCTTCGCGCGGGTGGGAGGACCCAGCCCTCGTCGAAGAAGCCGGTGGTCGAGAACCGCGGCAGCGGGACCGGGGGCGGCTGCGGCTGCGGCTGCGGCTGCGGCTGCGGCTGCGGCTGCGGCTGCGGCTGCGGCTGCGGCTCGTCGTACACCGGTCCGCGGCTGGCGATGAGCCCGGAGATCTACGCCGTGCCGGAGCCGGTGCACCACCTCCTGGCCCAGGTGACCAACGCGTTCGTCGCCCGGCAGATCGCCCGTGAGGTCGGCCGCCAGATCGCCGCCGGTACCAGCGCCGAGCGCCTGCGGCACCGGCCGACGGCCCGGCTGACCGGGACGATGTCGGACCAGATCAGTGACCCGGGCCGGCGGCTGCTCGGGGTGGCCCCGCCTCGCTGGGCTGCGGCTACGCCGACTGCGAGTCCGGCACCATCTGGCGCACCCGCACCGCCTGCGAGCTGTGCACCGAGATCGTCCAGGACAAGGCCCCCGCCCGCGAGCGCGCCCGCCGTGCCGCCGTGCCGCCGCCGGACTGTGCCTCCAGCACGGCACCCGCCCGGGTCCGTCCGGCCGGTGCGGCGACTGCGGCCTCGAAACCATGGCCGCCCGGCCTGCCGACACCCCGGCCCGGCGGACCGTGGAGGGCCCGGAGCGAGGAACGTGCGGCGAACGCGACGCGCGGATCTTCATGGCCGGCGCCGCCTCCGTGCCCCGGACCGTCGCGGTCGTTCCGGCGCCCGCCCTGCCCCGCGCCGGGACGCCCGCCCCGGTTGAGCCGGTCGAGGAACCCGGTCCGCGGACCTGCCAGGGCCAGGAGCAGGGCGCGCCGTGTACGCGCGGGACCCTGCCGCTGCGCCGCCTGTGCCGATGGCACATGGTCCAGCAGATCGCCGGGGTGGTGGCCTGATGACCAGCACCCCGCAGTCCTCCGGTGTCGACCTCGCCCGCCAGGCGCTGCTCGCCGCCCGCGAAGCAGCGCAGCGGACCGGGCACGCCCGGAAGACCAAACCGGGATGGCGCACCGGCACCGCCCTGCGGTGCGACGGCCGCGAGCCGCTCGGACTCGGCAGCGCCATCAGCCGGATGATGACCGAACGCGGCCTCGTCGCCCCGGCCGAAGGCGTCACAGGGGCCGACGGCCCATGGGCGCACAGCGGCTGGCCGCAGCGCGATGCGAGCGTCCCGGAGCTGGCGCGATATAGGTGGCTCCCTTCACCACGATGGTCGCCTTGGGCTACGGTCACCGTTCGAGGTGGCGAAAGGAGCCGTGCCGATGACTCACCATGTGTTGACCGCCGTCGGCGTCGGAGGCGAGCCGGTCGCGCAGGAGGCCCGCACCACCCCGCCCCCGCTGGCAGTGGTCGCCTCGTACGGCGATCTCCATGCGTGCGACTACGTGGTCGTGGCTCAGGACGTGTCCCTGAGTCTCTATGCCCGTGACCATGGCGGGACGTGGGACCTCGTGTGCGCCGGTACCGACGCCGCGACCGTCGACGAACTGCGTCTGTGGTTCGACCTCACCCACCACTATCCGGGGCCCGACGGGGCCGATGAGGGCCATCCGCTGGGCAGGGCTCCTGCGGCGGGGGCCGGCGGGCGCATCGACTCGGCGCGCGCCGTCGTCCTGGTCCAGGAACACATCAGTGCCCGCGGTCTCGACTATCCGGCGCACGGCCTGGAGGCGGACCGGTTCGCCGCCGGGTGGAGCGTGTACGCACCCGTCGACATCGATGACAGCGACCCGATGGCCTTCCTCGACCTGCCGCTCGACCGATCCGTGTTCCTGATCAGCGACGTGGGGCGGATCAAGGAGGTCACCACCGCGATCCCACCCGAACAGGTGCGGGCCCTGTTCACCGCCGAGGAGGCCTTCGTACGGCGCGCACCCGTCGAGGAGTCGTTCATGAACGGCCTCAAGGAGGAGTTCGAACGCCTCGACGCCCGATCGGGGCAGCCCGGAGCCGTCGCGGATTTCACCGTCGTCTCCACCCCGTCCCAGGAGTTGATCGCGGGCCGGGTGTCCGCGCTCGCTCATGAGACCGCGCAGCAACTGGCCCTGCTCGGGCCGGTGCAGTGGGACCGCATGACCGCGGTCTTCTCATGCACGGTGTCAGCCGAGACGGCCGACGTGTCCTTCTGGGACCGCGAACGGCCCATGGACGTTCGGGTCCCCGAGCAGATCGCGCTCCTCGTGCGCCGCCAGCGGCACCTCGCGGCCGCCATGCCGGCCGGCCCGTGGCTGCGCATGCTGCTCACCGTCGCCAAGGCCGCGGACGGGCGTGCACAGGTCTCCACCGAGTACGACTACGGTGACGAGCGCCTGCCCGACGGTCAGTTGCTCGCCCCGTCGCACTACCGCAACGACCTCGCCGCCTACCCGCGGACCGAGGTGCCGATCTGGCTGACGGGCTATACGGGAGCACGCGGCACACGTGCTGAGCGCCCGTGTCCGGAGCCCGCGCGTGCGGAGCGCCCGCGTCCCGGGCCGGCCGAGCGCCCCTTCGTGGACAGCAACGTCGGTTGGTCGACACACCTGGTGGCCGACCGGCACCGCATCACCTACGGGCGGCACACGCTGGCCTGGGACGAGGTCGAGTGGGTCCGGTATCCGGTCTCCCGTACCAAGCACCAGGGCTTCCTGTTTCCGTCCATGTACACCACCACGTACACCTTCGGCGTGGGCACGTACGCGGACTCGCCGAAAGGCCTGCGTGATCTGGGCTGGAGCAGGGGCGGGAAGCGGCCCACGGACCCCGCGGAGTGGCTGGCCCTCGTCGACTTCGTCCAGCGCATCGTCGAACCCCGGCTCCTGGCGAAGTACCTCGACCTCATCCGGCGGGGTGGGGCGATCACCATCGGCGAGGTGCGCGTGCACCGCGACGGGCTCACGCTGCGCGGGGTCATGGACGCCAACTGGCGCTCGCTGACCGGTGTCGAGGTCGCGAACGGCCTGGTCTGGATCCACGAGCAGGGCCGACCACAGGCGGTGAGGGTGTCGCTCGGCAGTGCCAACGCCGTACTTCTGCCACGCATCGTGGCGGCCATGACGGCCGGGACCGGGTAAGGGGCACCCGCTTCGTACCGGGACCTGGACGTGGCCGCGCTTCCCTGCTCGGGGAGCCCGATCCGTGAGTACTGCTTCGTCCCGGCCGTCAGCGCCATCTCCCTGCGGGGCCGGCCACCCACGACGACCTCTGCACCCCGATCAGCGAGGAGGACTTGGAGGAGATGTCCTTCCGCGCCGTCGAACTCGCCCCGCGGAGCGACACGCACACCCCGGTCACCGAGGAACTCTCCCGCCTGGTTCCTGGACCAGCTGCCGTAGAAAGGTCTCTCACGCGGCCGGTCTCGCGAGTCTCGCGGAACTGAAGCAGCACCTTCGCGAGGCCAGAAAGCGGTTCGCCGCCGACGTCGAGGGTGCCGTTCGCCGCGACCGGTGGCACCTCGTCGCGACGACACGGCACCGCCGTTGCCTTCATCAACGGCGAGGGGTCCGGACACGTCGTACGGTGCCCCGTCTGCGGGACACAGGTTGCCCAGGGCCACGTCCACCGCCGGGGCGCCGTCAACGACCGGCCCGCCTGCCGGCTGAAGGCGTGCCGCGCTGGCCTCCGCCACGGCGGCACAGAAGACCACCCGCGCGGCCGGGGTGTCACGGGCCTCGGCGTACGAGGCGATGGCGCCGGGCGCCTCGCCGAGGTGGGCGGTCCGGCGCAGAGCGGAGGAGATCACACGAGTCCGCCCCGACGGCCGGGGCTCCTGAGAAACCCGGGCCGCGGAGAACACCAGCACATCCACATGCGTCAGGCCGCCCCGGCCGGTGCGATACGGGCGGCCAGGAAGGCGAAGGCCAGCGCAAGGGCGGCCTGCACCGTCACGGCGACGGCGAAACCGTGGGGCAGTCCGGCAGTGGGACCGCCCGCCGTCGCGGTGGCCACCGCGTGGAAGACGCCTCCGAGGAGCGCCACGCCCAGGCCGAGACCGAGCTGCTGCAACGTGGTGAAGAGCCCACCGGCCACACCCGCCGCCCATGTCGGTGTGCGGGACAGGACCGTGCGCAGGACCGGCCCGTACATCAGGGCCTGAGTGACACCGAGCACGATCAGGAGCGGCTGCAGGGCCGACGGGGACCCACCGTCCGCTCCGTTCACGATGAAGGCGAGGCCCAGAAGCACAGCCGCCTGCCCGATGGCCGCACCCGTCATCGTCCAGCGTCCGGTACGGCGCTCCACGGCCGGCAGGGCGAGGGCGGTGACGACGAACGCCGCGCCGAACCCGAGCAGCAGCACGACGGCTCCCCAGGCGTCCACGCCGAACGCGCCCTGGGAGAGCGCCGAGAACTCGTACAGGAAGGCCCCGTAACCGGTGAAGAACAGCAGCGTCATGATCAGGCCCTGGCGTACGGCAGGGGTGCGCAGCACGCTCGGCGGTACGACGGGCAGTTCACCGCGGCGTTCCGCGGCGCGTTGCGAGCGGGCAAAGACGGCGAGCACCGCGCCGCCTGCGGCCAGCATTGCGAGCACCGGGGCAGGACCGCCCGCTGAGGTGCCGAGCGTCAGGGGCACCACGACGAGGAGCAGGCCCGCCCCGAGGAGCGCGGCCCCGCGCAGATCGAGCGCGAGCGGTGCCGTCGAGCGCGACTCGGGCACGGTGCGCAGGGCGAACAGCGCGACCGCTCCTATCGCCCCGGTGAGCATCTGGACGGCCCGCCAGCCCCAGTGGTCACCGGCGGCCTGGGCCACGGCGCCCGCGAGGAGCTGCCCGGTGACGGTCGCGATGCCGCTGACGGCGGCGAACAGTGTGACGCCCAGCGCCCGCAGCTTCTCCGGCGCCGTGGACTGGATGATGGACAGGACCTGCGGGGTGAACAGTCCCGCGGCGATGCCCAGTACGGCGCGCAGCGCGACGAGTGTGACCAGGTTCGGTGCGAGTGAGGCGAGGGCAGAGGCCACGCCGAACGCGCCGACGCCGGCCGCGAGCAGCCGACGCCGTCCGAACCGGTCGCCCAGACGCCCCGCGACGACGAGGGTCGCGGCGAACGCCGTGGTGTACGCGGACAGCACGAGCTGCCCGCCCGACACGGTCACGCCGAGATCATCGGTGATCGCGGGTTCGAGCAGGTTGACCGACCCGAACGTCATGTTCACGGGCAGGTAGGCGACGAGCAGGACGGCGAGGCCGGCGCCGGTGAGGGCGCGCGCCGGGTGCGACGCCACAGCGTGCGCGGTGGGAACGGTCTGTGTGGTCATGACCACGACCCTGCGCCCCTCATCATCCTGGTACCAGGAGCCCAGCTATAGGGGTACCAGTACTACCTGGACCCACCGGCCCCGAGCCATGACACTGGGGTGGTGACGTCTTCGACACCCGACCGCAACACCCTCGGCGCCTTCCTGAGAGCCCGCCGCGCCCGCATCACCCCCGGTGAGGTGGGCCTGCCCGCAGGCGGCCGACGCCGCACGCCCGGTCTGCGGCGCGAGGAGGTCGCGCAGCTCGCCGGCGTCGGGGTCACCTGGTACACGTGGCTCGAACAGGGGCGTGCCAAGAACGCGTCCGACCAGGTACTGAACGCGGTGGCGCGCGTCCTGCGCCTGGATGCCACCGAGCACCGCCACCTGATGGTACTCGCGGGCCGCGGCACGGCCACCGAGCCAGGACCGCCCATGGACCTGCGCCCCGAGCACACCGCCGTCCTGGCCAAGCTGCTGCCGTACCCGGCCGCCGTGCAGACCGACTGCTACGACCTGGTCGCGGCCAATCGCACCTACCGGTACCTGTTCGCCGACCTGGACGCGTACCCGGTCGAAGAACGCAACTGTGCCTGGCTCATGTTCACCGAACCGAGCTGGCGCAACAGCCTGGTCGACGAGGACAGCGTCCTTCGCGAAATCACCGCGAAGCTCCGCACCCGCCAGCCGGAACACCGCGACGACCCCCGCTGGAACGCGCTGATCACCCGGCTGCGCCAGGAGTCGCCGGACTTCGTACGGCACTGGGAGTCGTACGAAATCGTGGGCGACCGCACCCAGCTGCGCCGCTACCAGTCACCGCGCGTCGGCGCCCTCGACGTCCAGTTCCAGAGCCTGTGGCTGGACCGGGTGCGGGGCGAGCGGATCATCGTCATGACGCCCACCGACGTCGCCACAGCCCAGCGTCTGGAACGCCTCGACTCGCTGGTCGGCGCCGCACCGGCGTGGACCTCCCGCGGCGACTCCGCCGACGGTTCGGCCGCAGGGGCCTGAGGACCGGCCGGTGGTGCGGTCATCGGTGCAGAGCCACCACGGTCTCCACCGCACGGACCAGCGCCACCTGCTCATCGCGCAGCGCCTGCAGAGCCCCGACGACATCCGTGGCGTCGGCGGTGAGTTCGGTGGAGTGCAGTCAGGCCTGGAGGGAGTGGCCGACGCTGCCGATCATGAGTTCGTCGGCGCCGGAGTCCCGCTGGACCTGGTTCAGGTGGGCGGTGACCTGGTCGGGGGTGCCGTGGGGATGGTGCAGCCAGCTGTCGATGGCCTGGCGTTCCTGGGCGTCGTAGGTGTAGGCGTCGACTTCCTCGGGCGAGGGCAGCGGGCAGGACTTCCCAATAGAGATGTCAAGCCGCCAGTGTGACCGATGGTGCGGGTTGGCAGCACGCTCCGTCACGGAGCATGGCCCGGAGAACGTTGGCCCGGCGACGTGCGAGAGAGAGCACTGCTTGCTTGTGATTTTTCCCCTCGTCGCGCTTGCGTTGGTAGTACGTCCGCGACGCGGCGCATGTTCTGAGGCTGGCCATGGAGGAGAGGCGGAAGGCCCGCAGCAGCCCACGGTGGCAGCGGCGGGGGCGCCGCATAATGCCGCTGACGCGCCCGGAATCTCGTGGCACGGGGGCCAGGCCGGCGAAGCCGGCCAGGCGGTCTGGTGTGCTGAACGCGCCCATGTCGCCGCCGGTCGCTGCGATGAACTCGGCGCCGAGCAGGGCGCCCATCCCGGGCAGGCTGCGGATCACCTCGGCGTGCGGATGTTCGCGGAACCGTGCCTCGATGAGCGCGTCGAGCTCGGCGATCTCCTCGTCGAGGGCAACGACCCCCTTCGCGAGACGGGCCACCATGGCGGCGGCCGGCTTCTCGCCCGGCAGAGACGTCTGCTGGCCAACGGCGGCTCCGATGGCTGCGGCGGCGATGGCTGAAGAAGCCCTCGCCAACGGCGCTGCCCCCCTCCACCTCGCACACGGCTTCTCCCTCGGTGCCAAGGTCAGCCCCCGCTACACCAGCGCAGTGACCGAGTCGGAAACGGAGCGGGAACCGAACACCCGCTGATCTTGAGCTTTACTGCGCAGGGAGCCGTCGCCGGCCCTCCGGGGTGAAGGTGAAAGTCTCGCGGAAGGGCCCTGTCCCGAAGCGCACTGCAAGCAGGAGGGGTTCCTCCTGCTCAGGTGGCCATGATTGCCCGGCTCCCAGAGCGCTGCCGTTCCAGAGATCGAAGGACACCATCGGTTCCTCCGGGTTCTCAGTCAGGTAGCCGAGGGTCTTGCCGTAGTAGGGGTTGTTGCCGCCGAACAGTATGGACGGAGCACCGAACTCGTCGACGACGTCCGACCACACGCGGTCCTCCCCCGCCCACTGGCGGACCGCACCCTGCAGGACTGCGTATTCCTCAGAGTCCAGTACGCGGTCAGGCTTGAGCCAGCCACGGTGGTGCGCGAACTCGGCGTACACCGAGGCAATGACGTACTCGTGACAGCGGTCCGGGATCAGGTCGCGGAACACGCCTGCGAGGCCGGTGCTGGACCAGGCGCCGCGATCTTCCCAGATGCGCTTCTGGTCGGCCAATGCTTCGGGCCGGCACTCCACGAACAGCAAGTGATCCATCAGTATGCGCAAGGCCAGCTCCTCCCCAAACATGCCGGGACGGCGCAAGGCCAGGTTCAACTGATCGATGAGATAGGCACGTATCTCGTCGGAGGCTACAAGCGATCTGGAAGTAGGCACACCACAGTCTCGCGCGAATGCCGTCGGATCGCGATCACGGGCCGACGCCCAGCCGTTCTCTACCTGAGCCAGCTCCAGGCCCTTCGCCCACTCCCGTTCGCTGTGGCAACCGACCCCTTCGAGGCGGCAGAACCGTCTTCGAGCCCCTGAGTTCGCGCTACGGAGCCTTCAGATTTCCTGAACCCACGGAAGATCGGGATCGAGAGCTTCTACTGCCGGCCGGGTATCGAGGGCGCCCACGAGAAGGGCGGCGTCGAGGGCCAGATCGGCTACTTCCGCCGCAACCACTTCGTGCCGGTTCCGGAGGTCGAGTCGCTGGCGAAGCTGAACGAGCTGGTCGAGCAGTGGGAACGGTACGACGGGTGGCGCCGGATCGGGTCCGGGGCCCGGACGATCGACGAGTGCTTCGAGGACGAGCGCTCAACTCTGCTGCCGCTGCCGGAGGATCCGTTCGAGACGGGGCGGGTGTTCACCCTGCGGGTCGACCGCTACGGCCAGATCACGGTCCGCGCCAACCGCTACTCGGTACCGGTCCGCCTGATCGGCAAGCGCGTCCGTGTGCTGCTGCACGCCTCTCACCCGGTGGTCTACGACAAGAATGTCGAGGTGGCCCGGTATGAGCGGCTGATCGCCAAAGGCAGCTGTCGGCGCCCTGGGCACCGAGGCCGCCATGCAGTGCTACCGCGTCCGCTGCACCCTGGCCACCAAGCTGGTGAACGAGTTGGTCGAGGCCGCCGACGAGAAGCAGCTGGACAAGACCATCGCCCGCTACGGCCGCGCCGACCTGTTCTGCATCGACGAACTCGGCTGCATGGAACTCGACCGCCACGGCGCCGAACTCCTCTTCCAGGTCCTCACCGAACGCGAGGAGAAGAACAGCGTCGTCATCGCCTCCAACAAGTCTTTCGGCAAAGCGCGCATGTTCCGGCGAACCTGTGCCGGGCAGCACCGAAACTTCACGGGTTTCGGCAGGAACGCGGATGCTGCATGATCGAACGATGCTGGTCGAACTGGTGAAGGTCGCAAAGTTTCCTTGGAGTCCCTGGCTGGCCCAGGTCCGGACGCCGTTCGGCGGGACAGCGGTCCGCTGGTGCGGTGACCGGGCCGCGAAGCCGGGCAAGTACCACGTTGAGTGGACGGTCGATGAGGACATCGCCTGGGGTCGGAACGCGAAACCGGCTGTCGGCGTCGGACCGGGAGTCCGGCCCGGCGGGCACTGCGTTGTCCTGCGCGGACGGCTGGACCTCACCGTGGACGGCGCCGCCGTGCTGGACTTCGACGGCTCGCAGATTCTGCTGGACCTTGCTGATCCGCTGCCCGAAGGTGTTGCCGGCACGTGGGTCGAGCTCTTCATGGAGCGCGAGAAAATCGCTCTCCACCCGTACGAACTCTGACCAGGGATCAGTCGTTGGCCGCCGCCCACGCCGCCAAGCGGGTCTCATCAATGCGGTCGGACAGATAGATCATGGTGGCCTCGGGGTTCATGCCGAAGGCGGCGGCGACAAGCTTGGGGTCCATGGTGTTGACCAGGTCGGGCAGTCGAGTGCAGCGGATCATGCGCGGTGGGAAGCCGCAGGCGTCAAGGACGTGACTGACAATCGACGAGGACGATCTTCCGGGATCGCGCGAAGCGGAAGAACTGTCCGAGCACCACCAGCCGACGCTTTCGGGCCTTGGGCGAGGTGGCCAGGAAGGCTTCGAGATCGTGCACGTCGGTCAGTGCCCGGTCTTGCTTGCCGCTCTCCCTGGCGAGGAACAGGGCGAGGTCACGCACGATGACCAGTGCGGCTTCGATGGTGGCATCGGTGCGGGGCAGTGTGCCGGCACGCCGGGATCGCTCGCGCGAGCGGATCATGAAGTCGGAGAAGGCCTCCACCGAAGGCCGCAGGGGCCGGGGACCGCGAGGACCCGGCGTTGTCGGCGGTCGGCGGCGAGCCGCTCGGCCTGGTCGGTGGCCATGACCAGACCGCGACTGGTGAAGAAGGTTTCCAGGGCACGGGCGAGGGAGCCCGTCGAACGATCCGGGCGGCGGGAGCATTCGAGTACGGACTGGGGAGGTTGGGCTGGCCGTCCCGAAGAAGCCGCCCGGTGGAAGTGATCATCGTGCGGGCCCGGCCCACGGAGTACTTTGCGGCGGGATCTGTCGTGAAGTCCTGCAGCCAGTCGGGCGGATTGTCGAGTTCGGCAATGAGGTGTTCGGCCCGGACCAAGGGGCGATCGGGGTGACGCTGCCAGCAGGCCGAGCACAGTCCAAGCCCTGCGTGCCTCCGTACTCTTACGCATTGCTCACAGGCCCGGGGTGGCTGTTTAGCCTGCCGGGGACACGAACAGTGCCCGCACCAGCCGGTGTGCTCGCGCAGATAACCTGGTCGGCTGCAACGAGGGCATGGATCCTTGGCGGCGTCGCGTTCGGACTTCCGCAGGCAAGTACGGCAGAGAGCGGAGGATTTGCTCCGCAACGGGTGCCCGCATGCGGTGCATACGCGAGAGCAGGTGATGCACCGGCCTGTGTCCGCCTGGAGGACGCGCTGCTGTCCGCGCCGGGGACAAGTGGCACGGGCCGCGGCCTCCTCCTGTCGGGCGGCGCAGCGGCAGCAGTAGCGCCGGTCGATGAAGCCGACCGGTGCTCCGCAGCCGGTGCAGTCGCTCTGTTCAACGCCCTCGATGCCGCCCTCACCGGGTCAAGGAGGAGGCATCGAACGACCCCGCGCGGAGACTGCCTTCGGCAGGTCGGCGACCGGCCGAATCGGGGCCGAGGGAAGTTCGACGGGTGTGGTGTCGACCTCGAAGAGGTCGTTGGGGGTGCAGTCCAGCGCGGTGCACAACGCGATCAGCCTGGACATCTTCACCTGGGAGGGCTCTTCGCTGAACAGTGCAGACACCGAGGCGGAGGACATTTGCGGCCCGGCAGGAACCGGTGGAAGCCCTTGAAGACCTGCACATACTCGCGCCCGGTCGAGGCAGCCCGCCCGGCAAGAGCCAGGTCACCGAAGACACTGTCGGTGTCTTCGGGAGTGACGTCCCAGGCGGGCCGGCCCAGCGCGGTGAGCGTCCGCTCCAGCAGGCCGATGTCGTTCTCAACCGTCACCGGCCTGAACCCACGGGCCCACCATCTGGGGAATCCGGGCACCATCACGAAGACCAACGAGGACAGCAGAAGATGGATACGGGCCGGTGGCAGCGGCGATCCACGAAAAGGAACATGCGCCAGCCCCAGATGGCTGGACCAAGACCTTCACCGGCCCCCCGGCTCTGTGGGGCCATCATCGACCGCCTGACCTTCAACGGCACCATCATCGAGGCCGGCACCGACTCCTACCGGCTCGCCTCGACCCGGGCGCGGACCGAAGCGCCCGCCAAAGCCGGCTGACCGCTGCATGGTTCAGCCTGACGGTCCTCCACGCCAAGGATCGTCAAGCACTGTTTCGGGGGTGTTCGCCGTGAGCATTTCGTCGATGCAGCTGCGTAGGCCGACGTCGGTGGGGCCGATCCAGGTGAGCCATGGCACCGGCTGGAGCAGGCCGTCGTATTGACGGGTTCCGGGGTCGGTGAGGAGGGCGCGGAGCTCGTCGGGGGCGGGGTCGGTGACCAGGCACAGCCAGGCCAGGCCGGCGCCGATGCGGACCTCGGGCGGTCGTCCGGGATCCGACCACAGGCCCCGGGCCCACCTGGGAGCATGTTCATCCCGGTGTTCGCGGGCGAGTTGGGCGATCGCCAGGATCAGGCTCACCCGGGCTACCACATCGTCTTCCTTCGCCAGCCTGGACTGCAGAGCAGAGGAGACGTGTGAAAGCTCGCCGGTCGCCGCCGCCAGGACGTAGGCGGTCATGGAGCGGACCTCGGGGTCGGGGTCGGAGAGAAGCGGGAACAGAAGGTGCAGGTCGTCCGTGACGGCCTGACGGGCGGCCTGGATCGCCCAGTCCACCGGGCACATCGTGCTGCCCTCGATCATCAACGGCTCCTCGGCGACCTGGAGCAGGCCTTCCCGCGATCCGTCCCCCATGTGCTGACACCGGCCGATCTCGGCGACCAGGCGAAGGATTTGGGCACGGAGTTCGGGGCGCGTGGCCGCCGCGATCCGGAGCAGGAACGGAACCGCCAGTGCTCCCACCGCGCTCGTGCCGCCCTGGTGGTGAAGACTCGTCCAGAGCTGCCACAAGGCCCTGTCGGCAGCTTCGGCGTCCCCGGACGCGAGCGTGGCGAGCAGGCCGGGGATCTCCTCGCCCGGGCCATAGAAGTGCTGGAACCGTTGCCAGGGGACCTCGTCGTACCTGAACCCGTCCTTGGCCTCCCGCGGGATCGCGCTGACGGCCGCCCGCACGTCGCAGTCCGCGCCGACCCACCGTTCCGGCCAGTCGTCCCAATGGTCATCGTCCATGACTTGGTCTTCCAGTCCATCGACAGCACCCGAACGCCGGGAGTCTAACGACCGGTGATCAAGAGACGTACCGCTTCTGCCGCACTCTGGTGGCACCGCACCACGGCGATGTCGTTTCTCGTGAGCATCTGCAGCACTCAAGATCTCCAACTGCTGATCAAGCTCTGCTGCTTCACGTGAACGAAGCCATCTGCTTGCGTTTACCGGAGACGAAGGCCCGCCGACCAGGGCGGTGCGCCTTGGAACGGCGTACCTGGGTCTCGGTGCCGTCGATCCTGAGGGCCACGCTCTCGGCTGTGGCGCAGACGAATACGCTCTCCAGCGTGTGCAGCCGGAGGCCGGTCAGGCACGGCGAACCCGCGCTCTGCCGGCAGCAGGCGGATTTCGCTGATCGCACGGCCAGTGGTGGAGGTGGCGCATCCCCCGGCTGCTCGGGAGTGAAGCCGGAGACCGTCGAGAGCGGGGCTGGCCCTCGAATTGGGAGATGATGCCGCTCCCCGAACCGGATTGTGTGCAAGTGATCGTCCGAGGGGCGAACCGGCCGCGCGACTCCTGCCTTCCGATTGGGTGCGGAGAAAGGTGGCACGGTCGGCTGCGGGCCGACCATCCAGCACCGTCGCGGCTGTCGCTGCGCGGCCATCGGCCCTCAGCGTCGGGACGCCGTCGGCGGGGTGGGTACGTCGTCCAGGCAATGGTCGAGAAGTGCGTGCATGCGGGGGACGGGGAGGGACGGGTTGGCTGCGGCGCCCTCTGCGGTGCGAGGGGCGGCAAGGAGGACTTCCAGGGTCTGTGGTGTCAGGTTCGGGTTGGTGGCCGCTGCCCGGCGCACCGGTTCGTCGGGGTCTTCCAGCGGGGGGTCGGGGAGGGCGGGGTCGGCTGCGGCCAGGGAGCGTACCTGCGGGTCCGGGTGGTCGATGAGGTGGCTCGTGCCGGTACGGGGGAATGCGGGCAGGGTCAGCAGGTGCGGGCGGTGGGCCGGGCGGGTGAC
The DNA here is from genome assembly GCF_040612315.1 of Streptomyces sp. NPDC006435. Lineage (NCBI taxonomy): Bacteria > Bacillati > Actinomycetota > Actinomycetes > Kitasatosporales > Streptomycetaceae > Streptomyces > Streptomyces sp. NPDC006435. The sequence goes on along the minus strand of NZ_JBEXPY010000025.1, from coordinate 70,937 downwards.
GAAGACGTCCAGGAGGAGGTGGGACGGGGCCAGGGGGTGGTGGCAGGCAAGCCGGATTCGTACCTCCTCGTCGTCGTCCTGCGCGAGTTCCGCGACGAGTTCCGCGGGCAGACCTGACCAGCTCGCCGCGACCCTGCGGAGTACGGGTTCTCCGGATGCCGCGCAGGCGGCGAACCAGTCGGGGGACGGCCGGGGGGCGGGTTCGGTGATCGGGCAGGTGCAGTCCGGGCCGTGGCCGAGGATCCTGTGGATCATGTCGTATTCGGCCCAGGTGCGGGAGAAGGGGTGGAGGCGTGCGTTCATCCGTACGTCGGCGTCCGGGTCCTTCCTCAACTCCGCGACCAGGTCTGCTCCCAGGTCGGGCCGGGTGGCGACCAACGCGCGGATCCCGGCCTCGGGGCGGCGGGCGAGCCGGGCGAGGGCATGGGCCGGGGCGTGGCGGTTCTGGGCCAGGTGCTGCAACAGGCCGTCCGTGAGGCACTGTTCGACGAGGGCGGGGGAAAGGGCGCACGTGCCGAGCACGAAGGCCTGGTTGCGCGGCTCGTAGGACGGCAGTCCGGCCTCCACCTGTTCCGGGTCCAGCACCCAGCTCCCGTCCCGTGCCGATTCGCGGACCGCGGGATCCGGATCGTCGAGCAGCCCTGCCCGCTGCTCCGGGGTGAGCGATCCCCAGTTCCAGGTGGCCCGTATCCGGAGTTCGGGGTGTTCGCGGGTCGCCAGGGAGCGGCGGAAGGACAGCGGGATCTGCCGGGACGATTCGAGCTCCCCGATGATCTCGCCCGCGGTGAGCCTGCCGTCCTCTCCCCCGTCCTTCGCGGTCAGCAGGGTCACGAGGATGTCGTCGGGCAGTGGCCGGACCCGGCGGGGGTAGTGGCGGGGGCCGCCGGCGAGGTGTGCGCGGACGAGTCCCGACGGATCCGTCGCCAGGGGGGCGAGCCGTGCCGGATCGACGTGCTGGTTGCGGGCGAGCGCGCTGCGGACGGCTCCGACCGGATGGTGCAGCGCCGCGTCGATGACGGCGTCGGGCAGGTCACGGCCCTCGCACATCAGCGGGCCTGCTTCACCTGCCGCTCGGTCCAGCAGGCGTATCAGTACGTCGGAGGGCGCCGCCGGGTTGAAGGCGAGGCCGCGCAGCCACAGTTCACGCAGAGAATCGGACACCGCGTCATCCTGTCACCTCGCCTCGCGAACCGGGCCGCCGATCGCCGCCGCGCGGGCGAGGTCAGCGTCCTCGCCCGCCCTGAAGCCGATCCGAGCCGCCCGCCCGGGCGGTGCCCCGATCCACTCCTGAGCAGGACGCCCTCGGCCCACCGGGTGACCTGGTCGTGCCCGCGCTTCTGCGGGGGCGGGTACGGCATCGCCGCCGCACGGGAGGCCATGTGGATGTGCGCGATCGCCGCCGCGTCTGCCGTATCCGCGGGCCGGGTCCCCGCCGTGCCGGCATCGCTCACGGCCCGGGGAATCCGCAGGTCGGCGTCGAATGCCGGGAGCCAGGTCATCGGTCCGGCGTCTGTCCTGGTGTGCTGGGGGGCTCCAGGGTTTTCAGTGTGATGTGCGGGCAGCGCAGGAGCAGGACGCGTCCCAGGTCGGCGGCGTGCCGCGCGAGGCCGTCGGTGCGGAGGCGGGTGCCGTCGTCGAGGGTGATCTCGATGCGGTAGCCGTTGCCGAGGCGGGTGGCCAGGGCGTTCACGGCGTCGCCCTCGATGTGGAGGGAGGTGACGCGGTGCCAGGGCCAGCCGGTGGTGCCCCGGCGCGATCCGTGGACCAGGCCCTCTTCGTGTGTCTCGAAGTACTCGCCCCGCTCGCCGCGCAGGGCCCGGACGGTCTGGGTCACCGCGATGATCATCGCGCCCAGGGCGAGGCCGAGGAGGAGGCCGACCGCCTTGTTGCTTCCGGGTGTGTCCTCGCCGGTCGCGGACAGGCTCGATGCACCGAGCCAGCCCGACGGGACGGCCACCAGCAGTGCGCAGCCCGCGTTCACCCATCTTCTCCGGTGGTCCACCGGGTGCCGTCCGATCACCGGGCCGAGGTCGGGAAGCGTGTTCTCTCCCGGCCCGGTCACCGGTCGGCCGGGGTGGAGCCGTGGGCGATGACGATGCCCAGTGCCTCGTAGTCCGATCCGGGGCGGCGTACGGGCATGAAGACGTCCAGGCGGTCGCCTTCCGTGCTGTAGCCGGCCTTGGTCGCACGGGGTTTCAGGGCCGGGCTGCCGACGTGTCCGGACAGGCCTCGTACGTCGAGGCGGACGCCGTTGTCCGGGCTTCCGGACACGTAGGTGATGCGGGACCGGTCCAGCAGGCCCGGGAAGGGCTCGAGCGTCATTCCCTCGCGGGTGAACGTCAGGGCGCCCCAGCGGAGCGTGCCACCGGCGGCCAGTTCTTCCAGGTGCCGCGCCGCGACGGCTTCGGCCACGCCCCGGGAGGCGTGCGTGGTGAACGACCGGGCGTTGCCGACAGGGGCCGTGGTGAGCAGGCGCCGGAAGGCGGATTCCTGACGGACCTTGATGTAGTCCAAGTCCCTGAGACGGATCGGGCGGCCTTCGTACGGGCGGAGGACGGTCTTGAACACGTCGTGGGAGTGGCTGAAGTTGATGCGGACGGACACCCTGGTCGACTCGACGGAGTCGATCTCGTCCCAGGTGCGGCGCAGCGTGCGGCGTCCGGGGCGGCGGAGTTCGAAGCCGTGCTCGTGCTCGTGGAGCCGGATCCGGGTGTGCCGGACGCTGAGCGCGGCGCACCCTGCGGCCACCACGGGGATCGCCCAGAGGGCGAGGCGGAAGGAGTCCTCGTCGTAGTGGTCGTCGGCGATGGTGCACATCACGATGAACACGATGACGAGTGGGAAGAACAGCGTCAGTGGCCGCCTGGGCATCGCTCCCTGGTAGGTCCACACGCGCTCCCCCAGTCGCCCGGGCTGTTCGCCGCGTCTCGTCGCCGCGTCTGCCGTCAACGCACACCTCGCATGATCGTCCGGTTCCACGTCGTCGAGTGTCGGACCGGTGTGCGTGCGGGGATACGGGAGAACTACTCAATTGTGCCTGCTGGTCGTCCGGTTCCGGTCTTCGTGCGTCCGTAGGATGACTGCCCATGGGGACGGGGGCAGGCGAGTTGACGTCGTTGATCGGGCGGCGGGCGGAGACGGCGCGGATCACGGGGCTGCTGTCCGGTGCCCGTCTGGTGACGCTCACCGGGGTCGGCGGTGTGGGCAAGACGCGGCTGGCACTGCGGGTGGCCTCGGACATGGCGGGATCGTTCCCCGACGGGGTGCACGTCGCCGAGCTGGCCGATCTGCGGGATCCCGAGCTGCTCGCGACGAGTGTCCTGGGCGCTCTCGACGTGGCCCGTCCGGGGCGCCCGGGTGCCGATGCGACGGCCGCGCTGGTGGCCCGGCTGGGCGAGCGGCGTGTGCTGCTCGTCCTGGACAACTGCGAGCATCTGGTCGACGCCTGCGCCCGGCTCGCCGACACCCTGCTGCGTGGCGCCCCCGGGCTGCGTGTGCTGGCGACGAGTCGGCAGCCGCTCGGGATCGCGGGCGAGCAGGTGTTTCCGGTGGAGCCGCTGCCCGTGCCGGGGACGGGTGACGTCGTGGGCGCGGGGCGCCGGGTGCGTGCCCTGAGCGGAAATCCGGCGGTCGCGCTGTTCGCCGAGCGGGCCGCCGCCGTGCTGCCCGGTTTCACGGTGACGGAGTCCGGCACCGTCGTCGCCGTCGCCGAGCTGGTGCGGCGTCTGGACGGTTTGCCCTTCGCGATCGAGCTGGCCGCGGCGCGCGTCCGGAGTCTGACGCCGCGGGAGATCCTGGAGCGGCTCACGGACCGGTTCGCGCTGCTTACCGGGGGCAGCCGTGTCGCCGCCGACCGGCAGCGCACCCTGCGCGCGCTGATCGACTGGAGCCATGAGCTCTGCACGGAGCGCGAGCGGCTGCTGTGGGCGCGGGCCTCCGTGTTCCGGGGCGGTTTCGATCTCGACGGGCTGGAGCGGGTCTGCGCGGACGCCGAGCTGCCGGCGGCTGCGCTGCTCGACGCGCTCGACGCCCTGGTGGCCAGATCGATCGTCAACTGCCGTCAGGAAAGCGGTCGTTCGATCTATCACATGCTGGAGACGGTACGGGAGTACGGGCACGAGCGGCTGGTCGCTTCGGGCTCGCTCGACGTGCTCCGCACCCGCCATCGGGACCACTACGCGGAGCTGACCGCACGGGCCGGGCAGGAGTGGTTCGGGGCCCGGCAGGTCGACTGGTTCACGCGGCTTCGGCTGGACCATCCGAACCTGCGCGCAGCCCTGGAGTTCTGTCTGGAGCAGCCCGGGCAGGCGCGGGCCGGGCTGGCTCTGGCCGTGTCGCCCCGGCACTACTGGCTCACGGCGGGGCTGCTCTCCGAGGGACGCCGCTGGCTGTCGCTGCTGCTCGCCGCCGACCGGGCACGCGGCGGGCCGGACACGGACGTGCGGGTCCGGGCGCTGGTCACCGACACGTATCTGGGCATTCTGCAGGGCGCCCCGGACGCCGAGGTGCGAGGTGCGCTCGCCGCGTGCGAGGAGGCGGCGCGGGTCGGCGGTCATCGGCGGGAGTCGGCGTGGGTGTGGCATCACCACGGGATCCTCGCCGTCTGGCGCGAGGACTTCGCGGACGCCACCGGGCTGTTCTCGCGGGCGTGCGCCGAGTTCCGTGTGCAGGGATGCCCCGACGCGGCGTTCGAGTGCCGGGTCAAGTTCGCCATCGCGCACGCCTACGGGGGTGACGTCGTGAAGGCCGCCGAGGCGTGCGGCGAGGTCGAGGACGCCGCGCGGGCGCGGGGCGAGTCGTGGCTGCACGGAATGGCGCTGCTCGCCCGCGCCCTGCTGGCGCGGCGCGCGGACGCGCCCGGGGACGCGATCGGACACGCCCGGGCGGCCATCGGTCTGCTGCGGCCGTTCGAGGACTGGTGGGACGTGGCCATGTGCGTGGAGGTGATCGCGTGGAGCACGCGGGACGCACCGCGACGCGCGGCCCGGCTGCTGGGTGTGCTGCACATGTTGTGGGAGGCGCTGGGCGGGCGGCTCGGCTCGGCGCCGTTCATGCGCGAGCAGCATCTGCGCTTCGAAGCAGGGGTGCGGGATGCCTTGTCCGGAGCGGTCTTCGAGCGGGAGTTCCGGCGTGGGGCGCGGGCGACGGTGGACGAGGCGATGGCATACGTGCTGGACGACCCGGCCGGGACGCCGGGGCTGACACGGCGTGAGAGCCAGGTCGCCGAGCTGGTCGCCGCGGGGCTCACGAACAAGGACATCGCGGCGCGGCTGACGATCGCGCAGCGCACCGCGGAGAACCATGTCGAGCGCATCCTCGGCAAGCTGGGGCTCACATCTCGTACGCAGCTGGCGGTGTGGACGTACGAGCAGCGTGAGGTGCCCGCCGGGAACTGAGGACGGGTGGTGGTTTCCCGAGGAACGGGAAACCACCACAACCGCCTCCTGCCCGGATACGTGACAGAGCCCTGCTACTGGACGTCGGTACTGCCGTCATCGCGCAGTTTCCGCCAGAGTCGGGTGCGGTGCAGCGCGTAGAGGGCGATGAGCAGGAACACCACCTGCAGTCCCACGGCGAGCAGCCAGAAGATGCCCCTGCTCTCCAACTCGTCGGTCAGGTAGGTGAAATTCATGCCGAAGAAGCCGGTCAGGAAGGTCAGCGGCAGGAAGATCGTCGACACGATCGCCAGTCGGTTGATCACGTTGTTCTGCTCGCCGGACACCAGGGAGGAGTAACTGGCGAAGGCGCGGCGGGCGGCGTTCTGGAGGGACTCGATGTCCGTGAGCACCAGCCGTGCCGTGTGCTGGTAGTCACGGGCGAGTTTCTGGCGCTCCTCGGGGAAGCCGGGGTTCATCATCCGGCGCGTGAAGATCTCGTCCGTCACCTGGAGGTAGGGCAGGAGCGCGTGGTGCAGGAGTGCCCCGCGCCGTCGCAGCCGTGCCAGACGGTAGACGTGCTGGGGAACCCGTTGCCGGAACATCTCGTCCTCCAGGTCCTCCACCTCCAGCAGTGCCTCCACCGCGGACCGGCGGAAGGTGTCCAGGGCCTCCTCCAGCAGCAGGAACAGCATGGCCACGCTGTCGGGGGGCCTTTCGTGCGGCAGCCTGGCGGTGAGGCTCCTGACCGGCCCCGCCGGTCCCCGGTGCACCGTGATCAGGTATCGCTCGGTCACGAAGGCATGGACATGTGTGATCCGGGCTTCCTGGATCATGGGTACGACGAACGCGGCGCTGTCCCCGAGGAACTCGGCCCGCGCCGGCTCGCCTTCCCTGCCGAGCCACGCCACGCCCTCGGCCTCCAGCCCGAGAAGGTGGGCGAGCGGTTGTTCGGCGGACCGTTCCGCTCCGGACGGTCTCCCGTCGGGTGGTGGGCCCTCCTCGGGCAGTTCGATGTCCACGAGCAGGAAACGGGACGCCGCCAGATGCGTGCGTGCCTCCGACACATGGGTGCGAGTGACCGTTCCTTCCGGCATCGACACCATCGATACGATCATCATTCCTCGTCATGGGTCACTGAGGCCGTCCGCGGCCACCATGTACGCCTCGATGCCCGAGGCCGTGCCGGGATCCATCTTCATCGCGGAAGCTTCGCGAACCGGACATACGCGCCGACCGTGGGGATTTTGAGGCCGAGAGGGCCGTACGGCGAGCGCCCACTCGCGGCCACTGCCCGGTCTGTTCCCGTGCGGGCAATGTGCCGAGCTGCCGGAGAAGGTGGTCATGGCCGATCCGGTCGAGCGCTGTCGCCGGGTCCGCGTCCGGGCACACTGCTCAAGTGACCTTTCGATTGGTGCCCGGCACCGGGCTCGTCCTCCCGGCGAACGCAGGCGTCCTGCGATTCGGCATGACCGAGCATGCGGCGCAGTGGACGGCTTCGACTCTGGCGGACGTCCGCGTCGGCGGGTGGATGTGTGGAGCGCACTGGGCCTTCTTCTTCGTTCACTGCGACGTCCTGGTCACGGCCCATGCCTGCACGGCTTGCACCGAGCAGACCATGGGGCACTTGACCGTCGAGCGAACTGAACGCGTCCCGGACCGGGCCGCCGACGTTCCGGTCGCCTTCGACGACTTCGACCTCTTCGGCTACCCCATCCATGAACTGACCGAGGTCCTCGACCCGTCGGACCGCAAACTCCTGCTGTCCGCGGACGTCAACCCGCAGAGCACGCACTACCTGTCCGCCGTACGCCTCGACGCCTGTGAAAGCGACCGTCGCTAGGGCACGCTCTTACCGATCGTCGGTCGAGTCAGATCGGGGTGCCGGCGAAGGCGATCGCGGCGAGGCAGTGGTCGGGGCATCTTTCGTTGCGGTGCACCGGGACAGTGCCGGGTTCGCCGACGGGCGGCGCGCCCGGCCACCGTCCGAGGCATGGCAGGACGAGCCGGACACGATCGGTGCGGACGGGCAGGAACCCGCCAGGGCCGGCTGGCACCTGTCTTCCCACGCCGGGAGGTGAGGTCACCTACTCACCTGCGCGGGCCACGAGCAGTGGCTGGAAGAAGCCGGTCTCCTGCGGCATCCGCCACTCGGAGTCGACAAACCCGGCCTCGGCTGCGAGACCGGCCAGCCGGTCCCGGGCGAGCGCCCAGTAAGTGGTACGGCGGACCTGGACGCGCCATTCCCCTTCTGCCGGAAGGAGTTGGAAGTGCTCCAGGTCGTAGTGCTCGCCGTCGTCGTGCCAGTGCCAGAGCTGGAAGGTGACGGTTCGTTCTTCGCCGTCGGCGCCGTCGACGCTCCTGTGGACCTGTGGAGGCGTCGAGGCCGGGCGGTCGCGCAGCAGGTCGTCGTAGTGGCGTGTGCTGACCAGAAGCAGACCGCCGGGACGCAGCACTCGGCGCATCTCGGCCAGGGCGGCGTGCACATCCTGCTCGGTCAGCAGGTGGGGCAGCGAGTTGTCGGCGCAGACGACCGTGTCGAACCGGCCGTCAGGGAACGGGAGGCGTCGCATGTCGGCCGCGGCCGTGTGCAGGCTCAGGTTCCGGAGGGCGGCCTCACGGGCGGCGCGGGCGGCGGCGCGGGGGCTGAGGTCGGTCCCGGTGACCCGGTGCCCGCGCAGCGCCAGGCCGATGGCCTGCGTGCCGATGCCGCAGGAGCAGTCGAGGATCGTCACGCGATCTTGGCCGATCAGGGCATCCAGGGCGCTTCCCTGCCGACGAATGCTCGTGTCCCAGTCCGAATAGATCAGGTGGTAGGCGTCAGCCAGTTCGTCGTAGAAATGTGCCACTGATGTCTCGGACATGGCCCGAGGTTACCGTTTCGGCTTCCCCGGAGGCGCCGGTCGTTCCCGCGGGAGAGGGAGGACGCGGAGTTCTCCGATGAAGGACTGTTGTGAAGGGCTGTTGGCCTGTCCGCGGCCGGGCCGCATGAGCGACGAGCAGCGGACGCCCGCTCGTGCGTCGGAGCGGCTCGGGGGTCCGAGGGGCTCCGTGGCCTTCCTGCGGCGTACGCGTCAGAGGGAGGGCTCGATTCCCCAGGAGGCGGCTCGGGCGGCGGCAGCCGCGCGATTGGGGAGAGTGAGCTTCGCGAGGATGTGCTCGATGTGAGTTCCCACGGTCCGCGGCGTGATGTGCAGCCGCTCGGCGATCTCCCGGTTGGTGCGGCCCGCGGTCACTTCGGCCAGCACCTGGAGTTCCCGTGGTGAGAGTCCACCGGGCCGCCGTGCGGGCGGGTGCGGTGTGTCCGCCCCGGGGCCGAACGCGGCGGCTTCCTCGGGCCGCGGGCCCGTGCGTGGATCGACGGCCGCGGCGAGTGCCTCGGTGAGCAGGGTGATCGCGGCGCGTGCCGGATCGGGGTTGTGCCGCGGTCGGCGGGCGCTGATGTTCAGCATGCCGACGTACCGGCCGTCGGCGGCGAACAGGCACTGGGCCACACCGTCCTTGATGCCGAGGGGGGACAGCACCTCCTGGAAGCCCGGCGATGACGCCAGGAGGTGCCGGGGTACGTCCCCGAGCCAGAGGCCGCCCCGGGCCGGGCCCCGGAGCACACGGAACACCGGGTCGCGGTGGAGGCGGGCCTCGATGTACGACGTGGCCTCCTCCGGGTAGCTCCCGGCCAGGGTGGTGTGGCGCCGCCGCTGTGGATCCCACCGGGAGAGGGAGGCATGGTCGTGCTCCACCACCTGCGACAGCGCCGTCAGGACCGTGCCGATGCCGCTCCCGCCGCTCCTGGCGGCCTCACGGACCTGCACCGCCGCGTCCAGGATGTCCGCTGTGCTCCGCCGTGCTGCCATGCCCCAAGGATGGTCAAGCGTCCGGAATACGTCAATCGCGAAGCGTGTCGTGCACGATCCGCCCGTCCATGACGGTGAGGACGACGGGCATCTCCGGGATGTCATGGGGGTCGGCCGCGAGCAGGTCCCCGTCGAGCACGCAGAGGTCGGCGGCCCTGCCCGGCTCCAGGGAGCCCTTCCAGTGGTCGGCGAAGTCCTGCCAGGCCGCGCCGATCGTGTACGTACGGATCGCCTCGGCGAGGGCGATGCGCTGCTCCGGGCCGCTGACCCGGCCGGCGGCCTTCGACTCGCGCAGCACCATGGTGGCGACGCCCTGGCGCCAGTCCGGATACGTGACGGGAGCGTCGGAGCCGCTGGCGACGCGTACCCCGGCGTCGATGGCGTCGCGGTAGGGCCACGCGTACGCGGCCCGTTCGGTGCCGACGAATTCCTCCTCCATGTCGGCGACGGTCCACTTGATGGTGGGGTTCATGTTGACGCCGAAGCCGTGCTCGGCCAGCACCTTCATGCTGTGCGCGGTGAGGAAGTCGCCGTGGATGACGTAGTGCCGGGCGTCGGGCCGCGGATGCTCGGACACGGCGGCGGCGAAGGCGTCCGCGACGGTGTCTATCGCCCGGTCACCGGTGACGTGGACGCCCAACTGGTGTCCGGCGGCGTGGGCATGCCGGATCATGCTGTGTATCCCGGTGATCCGTTCGCCGTCGCTCTCGCCCCCGACGCAGAGGGAGCCGCAGCCGCCGCCGACGTACGGTTCGTGCATCCAGGCTGTCTTGTTGGGGACGATGCCGTCGGCGAAGATCTTCACCCCGTGGATCGCGAGGCGGCGCGGATCGGTTTCGCCGGTCTCGTCGATCTCGTCGGCCGCGGCGAGGGCACGCGCGAACTCCTCCGAGGTGCTCGCCATGCCGGTGGGCAGGAGCAGGACTCCGACGCGGGCGGTCAGTTCGCCGTCGGCCAGCAGCCGACGGTAGACGTCGAGGGTCTCCGTGCCGAGCGCTCCCCGCATGATGCCGTCGCCGCCGGGGCCGAGACCGGGCTCGGTGTAGCTGGTCACGCCGAGCCGGGCCAGCGTGGCGAGAGCCGACCTGATCGCGTCGGTCCGTTCCTGTCGGCTGAGCGGCGGCAGCGCGTTCTGGACGAGGGCCTGGGCTCCCTCGTGGAGCAGCCCGGTCGGCTCCCCGGACTCGTCCGTGACGATGGCCCCGCCGGGCGGCGCGACGGTGTGCCGGTCGATCCCGATGAGTTCCTGCGCCTTGGAGTTGATCCAGGTGGCGTGCCCGGAGAAGGAGTACAGGACGACGGGGTGGTCGGGGCTCACGGTGTCGAGGTCGTGCCGCGAGGGCAGCCGCGACGGATCGGCGAGGCACTCGTCGAGGTAACCGGTGTCCCAGCCGTGCCCCGTGATCCACTGCCCGGCCGGCACTCGCTCGACGGCCTCCCCTACCGTGTCGGCCACGTCCGCAAGGGACGACACGGCGGGGTGGCCGACGTCGAGGGAGAGCGGCGGTGTCGCCATGCCGAAGGCGCACGCGTGCAGATGGGAATCGTTGATGCCGGGAAGCAGCGTCGCCCCCCGCAGATCGATGACACGGGTGTCGGGCCCGACGAGCGGTGCGACGTCGTCCCGCCCACCGACGGCACTGATGATCCCGCCGGTCACCGCCAGGGCCGAGGCGACGGAGAACTCCGCGTCGACCGTGACCACCCGACCGCCGAGGAATACCAGATCCGCATGCGTGCCCACAAAAAAGTCCTTTCGACAGGCGGGCGTACCGGGACTGCCCGCGAACGATCTCCCGAGGACTATGTCCGTGCGTCCGGCCTCCGCACATCGGTCATCCCACCGATACGCGCACTCGCGGGGAAAGCTGGACGGCCGCCACCCGGCCCCGGTCACAGACATGGCAGCCCTCGGCCGGCACCGGGAATCCCTGATGAAATGATCTCCGAGGCGCTCGGACCACTCCGGGATCGGCGATCCGGGGGGTGTGGGACGGCCCGGCCGAAGCCATGGCATGCCGACGACGAACTGCGGTCAGTCCCCGGCCCTGCGGAACGGCAGGTCCCTGCCTGTAAAGGGCATCTGAGAGTGCCCCCGGAAGGCCGGCACACCCGCTTCCCTGCCACAACGGACGAGCCGGGCGGCAAACTCGTCCCGGCAGCGACGGGCGGACCTGGACGCGCTCGGGATGCGCTGGTGGTCGGGGAACGCACGGAAGGGGCGGGCAACCGGCGTGCGCGCGTCCATGGCCCGCGAATCCTGATTCTGCGGGCGGACCCCGGTCACGCGTTCCGGGTGTCTCCGCCGAACAGCCTGTCCAGATGTGCATCGATCGCGGTGAGCGCGTCCTGCGGCCCGATCACGTCCAGTTCGATCAGAGGGGTGAAGCCCGTGAGGGCGAGGAGCAGGTTGGTCTCGGTCGCCGGATCGCGGTCGGAGTCGATGTGCCCGTCGGCAACCGCCCTGCGGACCAACTGCTCGACGAGGGCCCGTCCCTGCGCGAGGCCGCGGCGCGCCTGCTCGTGGACGGACTCGTCGTGCAGTGCCTCCAGGACGTAGGCGGCACTCATCCGGCTGGTCGCGCGTGCGTCGGCGTGCAGGGGGAGCATCTCCGCGAGCGTCAGTCGCAGCACGTCGCGCGGGTGCGGACAGTCGCCGAGCTTCTTGAGTCCCTGTTCGACGCGTAGCGACGTCCGCTCGGACGCGAAGTCCATGGCGAAGGAGAGCATGGAGGCCCGGGAGGCGAAGTAGTGCTGCAACTGCCCCAGGGAGATGCCCGCCTCCTGGGCAACCACACGCATCGTCAGATGCGAGACGCCGCGCTGCTCCACCACTCGCCACAGTGCGTGGGCGATCGCTTCGCGGCGCTCGCGGTGATCCACCTGTTTCGGCATCCCCGGCCCCTCCTGCCTTCCCCCGTGGCCCGAACTCTTTCCAATACGATTGACATAATACACTTGACCTATAAACCTGGGGCCATGCCTGGACAACTGCCCGAACGGCCGAGGGTTCGGACCACGGAAGGTGTCGTGCAGGGGCGTCGGCGCCAGAGGTGCGCGGTGTTCCGCGGCATCCCCTACGCCCGGCCCCCGGTGGGAGCGTTCCGCTTCGCCGCGCCCGCCCCGCCGCACCGCTGGGAGGGGACGAGGCAGACGGCGGAGTTCGGCCCCGTGGTGCCGCTGTCCCTGCCGGTCGGCGCGGGTCCGCCCCAGGGCACGGACTGGCTGACGCTGAACGTCTGCACCCCGGACACGGGCGCGGCGGGACTACCGGTGCTGGTGTGGATCCCGGTGGGCGGCTACGTCTCGGCGATGTCGAGCGACCCGATGTACGACCCGGCGGCGCTGACCGGGGCGGGACTCGTCGTGGTGACGATCAACTGCCGCGTGGGCGTTGAGGGTTTCGCGTTCCTGGACGACGCGCCGCCCAACCGCGGATTCCTCGACCAGGTCGCGGCGCTGCAGTGGGTGCGGGGGAACATCGCCGCCTTCGGAGGCGATCCCGACCAGGTCACCGTGGCCGGACAGTCCGCCGGGGCGGGGTCGGTCGCCGCCCTCCTCGCGATGAAGTCGGCGCGCGGCCTGTTCCGGCGGGCCATCGCCCACTCGGTGCCGGGGCTGCACAGCACCCCCGCGCTGGCACGGCAGGTCACCGCCGCACTCGCGCACCGGCTCGGCGTGGCGGCCCCCACCGCGGCAGCCCTGCGGGACATCGACCCCTGGCACCTGGCCGCGGGGCTCACCGCCTTCAACGCCGAGCTCCATGCGCACCGGGAGAGCTGGGGGCGGCTCACCAAGACCGGCACCGCCCTGTGTCCCGTCGTCGACGGCGAGGTCCTCCCCGAAACGCCCTGGTCCGCGCTGGCCGGTGGGCGCGCGAGCGGGATCGAGCTGCTCGTCGGCCACACCCGGGACGAATTCCGGCTGTTCAGTGTCATGGGCGGACGGCGGGGCACCTTCACCGAACAGGACGCCCGTGCGGCCTTGGAGCTGCTTGCCCCGCAGCCGCACGGCGCGGAGGCGTACCGTGCCGTGTTTCCCCAGGCCGGCCCGGAGGAACTGGTGGAGACGGTGTACTCGGACGCCCTCTTCCGTATGCCGTCGCAGAAGCTGGCCGAGGCCAACGCAGCGGCCGACGGCACCTCGTACCTGTTCGAGCTTTGCTGGACCGCCCCGGTGCTCGGCGGCGCCCTGGGGGCCTGCCACAGCCTCGATGTCCCCCTGGCGTTCGGCACGTTGGACAGCCCTGTGGGTGTGCAGCTCGTCGGAAGCGATCCCGCCCCCGAGGCATTCGCGCTCTCCGACGAGATCAAGGGGGCATGGATCCGCTTCGTCACCACCGGGGACGCGGGCTGGGCCGCCTGCCGACCCGGCCGGCGGCTCACCCGTGTCCTGGACACCGAGCCGGAGACTCTCCCCTACCCCGAAGATGCCTCCCGCCGGATCTGGGAGGACCACTCCATCGCCCCCTTCGATCTCTCGTGAGGCCCATGAGGAACATGGCCGGAGCGTGGTCATGGTGCCGGTCCGCGAAGATCCGACGGGCGCGCATGGTGCTCTGACATCAAGTCCGCCTGACTCGCAACCGGAGCACGGCTCTGCGTCCGGATTCGGCGCGTCGGCGGAGAACCACGAGCAGGAGCGGTGCAGCCGGGGCGGCCGGGCACCGCGCCGACGGACCGGCTACCGGTTCAGGGGCACCCGTACGCCTCCCGGCCGTCGTGGGGCACCTCGTTGGTTGCCCTTCACCAGGCCGCAGGCAGGTGAAGCGGGCTGCGGCTGACGGTGCCGCGCCGCCACACGATGTCGTCGGTGGTGTGGGTGAGGCGCAGGGTGGGCAGGCGGCCGGCGAGGTGGTGGAGGGCGAGCTGGAGCTCGGCCCGGGCGAGCCAGGTTCCCAGGCAGTAGTGCCGGCCCGCGCCGAAAACGAGCGAGGGCTTCGGCAGAGGTGTGAACAGGTCGGCGTGGGGGTTGCCCGGGAAGGCCGCCGGGTCGCGGTTGGCGGCGACACGGTCGGTCGCGACGAAGTCGCCGGAGCGGATCGTCACACCGCCGAGTCGGATGTCCGCGGTGGCGGCGATGAGACGGCCGGGGTGCTCCTCGTGGTCGTTGAGCGGAATCAGGTGGAGCAGGCGCTCGGTGAGGACCGCGGCGCCCTGTTCGTCGACAGCCAGCCGGGCCCAGGCCGCGGGCTGTTCGGTCAGCAGATAGAGCAGGGAGTTGCTGAGCATGGTCATGGTGGTCTCGTGACCGCCGACGATCATGGTGGCGATCAGATTGACCAGCGCGGCCTCGGGGATGCCGCCTTCGCTGTCGGCGGCCCGGACGACGGAGCTGACCACGTCGTCACCGGGCGCGCTGCGCCGCTCGGTGATCAACGCGGCGGCGAACGCGGTCAGTTCGCGTCGGGCGTGGTCGCCTTCCTCCCGCACCGCGGTGGCCCCGGCGAAGGCGTGCTCGGCCCAGTACAGCAGCCGCTCGATGGGGACGTCGTCCACGGCCAGCAGCCGGTGGATCACCGTGCAGGGCAGGGGCAGCGCGTAGTCGGTGACGAGATCGGCGGGCGATCCCTTCTCGACGAGGCAGTCCAGAAGCCCGTCGACGACCGCGGTCACCCACGGTCGCATGTGCTCCACCGAGCGCGGTGTGAAGGCCCGTCCGACGGCACGCCGCAGGCGCAGGTGAGCGTCGCCGTCCTGCTGGCCGATGGCTTCGCGGCTGTCCAGCAGGCTGGGGCTGTCGGCAACCGGCGACGTGCCGGGCTCGTGGACGGGTGAGCGCCCGAAGCGGGGATCGGTGAGTACCTGGTGCACGTCGTCGTACCGGGTGACGAGCCAGACGGGCGTGCCGTTCGGCAGCTCGACGAGCCGGGGCGGCCCGGGCACCGGGAGTTTCACCCGGTGCAGGGGGACAGTGGGGGCGACGGGCACGATGTTCCTCCTGTGTTCCTGCTGCGGTGGCGGCCCGGACAGCCGGGCACGCCTCACACCCGACCAACGACAGAACCCCGATTCAGGTCATTGGGTGATTCTGGAACCTTTCACGTGCCGATCGAGGCCCTGCCCGGACCGGCACGGCAGTTCGTGTTCAGGGTCCGTCCCGCCGAGGTGCGGGCGGTCGCCGCGCGGTTCGCCGCTCCGGAAGGCGGCCTCCGGTGCCGGTGTCCACAGCGGGCGCCGCGGAACCATGTGAAGCCCCGGTCCGACGGGCGGAGGAGGGAGCCGGACGGGGTCTCCCCTGCTCGAACACAGCCGGGAGCCCGGGGAAGTGCCGGGGGCACACGAGCCCGGCCTGATCCGAACGGGAGGCCCTGGTGTCCGAGGGTCTGCGGGCGACTCCGGCAGTGGTTCCGGCGGGCCGTGGCAGGAACAGAGGCCCTTCCGGCCGGAGCAGCGCTTCGTCCGCGTTCCGGGACCGGGACCGGGACGCCGTTGTTCCCCCGTTGTTCCTCCATGTGTCCGATCACCCAGGCCGGTTGAGTACCGGCACTCAGGTCTGCTCACTCGGATCGCCCATAACGTTCGGCCCATGCACATAGACCACGCTGCTCGCGGCCCCGTGCGCCGAGCGGGTATCACCGCTGTGGCCTCCTGTCTGCCGGAGCGCGAAGTGACGTCCCGACAGCTCCAGGAGAGCATCACCGCCGTCTCCGGGCTCCCCCTGCCGGCCCGGATGCTCCAGCGGGCCACCGGCATCGTCTCGCGCCGGGCCGCCGCGGAGGGCGAGTACGCCTCGACACTCGCGGTGCGGGCCGGCCGTACCGCCCTGGCCAGGGCCGGGCTCACCCCGTACGACGTGGACCTGCTGGTCTTCGCCTCCGCCACACGGGACGTGGCCGAACCGGCGACCGCGCACATCGTCCAGGCCGAACTCGGTTCCCGGGCACACGCGTTGGACGTGACCAACGCCTGCAACAGCTTCGTCAACGGCATCGACACGGCCCGCGCGATGATCCTCGCGGGCCGCGCCCGCCGGGCCCTGGTCGTCACCGGGGAGACCCCGAGCCGCGCGGTCCGCCACGCCCCGTCCGGCCCCGAACAGCTCCGCGAGGGGTTCGCGGGGTACACCTTCGGCGACGCCGGGGCCGCGGTCGTCCTGGAGGCGGTGGAGCGGGGCGGCATCCTCGACGTGGACACCGAGACGCACTCCGAGCACTGGCCGGTCGGGGGAATCTTCGGCGGCGGCTCGCGCCACCCCCGCGGGGACGAGCACACGTACTTCCGCGGTGACGGCAGCGAGTTGCGCGAGGTCTTCGAGAAGGTCGGCACGTCGGTGCTCGACCGGATGCGGCAACGCACCGGCCTGGTGTGGGGCGATTTCCGGCACATCCTGGTGCACCAGGTCACCGTGCCGTACCTGGATCGGTTCGTGGAACTCACCGGCATCCCCCGGGACCGGCTCGTCGTCACCGTGCCCCAGCTGGGCAACATGGCCAGCGCCACGCTCGGCGTGCAGCTCGACCTCGTCCACGAGGGTCTGGAGGCCGGCGACCGGGTTCTGTTCGTGGGGCTGGGCGGGGGCGTGAGCATCATGACGATGGTGTGGGAGCAGTCATGAACGCCCTGTGGGTGGTGGTGCCCGCGCACCAGGAGGCGGCGCGCATCGGCGCCACGCTGGAGGCGCTCGCGGGCCAGCGCGACCGTGACTTCACCCTCGTCGTCGTGGACAACGCCTCCAGTGACGGCACCGCCCGGGTCGCATGCGACTTCGCCCGTCGGGCGCCCTTCCCGGTTCACGTCCTGTCCGAGCCGGACAAGGGTGTGGGTTGTGCGGTGGACACCGGGTTCCGGTACGCGATCGAGCACGGCGCGACGCTGCTGGCCCGTACCGACGCCGATTGTCTGCCGCACCCCGGCTGGACGGCCGGTGCCCGCGGTGCCCTGCGCGGCGGTGCGGGTCTGGTGTGCGGGCGCATCGACGCACGCCGCGACGAGCACGGGCCGCTCGGGCGGGCCGCGTTCCGTGCGTTGGTCCGCCTCGCCGCGTTCTTCGGCCGGATACGCCCCGCCCACCACCGCCGGCACGGCTACCTCACCCCCTACCGGATGCACGCCGGCAACAACATGGCCATCACCACGGCGCTGTACGAGGCCGTCGGCGGAATGCCGCGCCGTCCCTCCCCCACCGACCGGCTCTTCCTGAACCGGGTGCGCCGCCGCACCACTGCCATCGTCCACGCCCGCGACATGGTCGTGGAGAACTCCACCCGCCGGCTGAGTGCCTACGGCCTCGTCGGCACCGCCCGCTGGTACCTCGACAAGGGCCCGGGCCGTCACCAGGAGGACCCACGCTGATGCTCGACTCCCTCGCCCACGCCCTGCGGCGCCACCCCGGCCGGCCCGCCGTCCTCGGCACCACCCGCACCGGGGCCGTTCGCACCAAGGCCACCTACGGGGAGCTGGCCGACCTCGCCGACCGGTACACCGCCGCCCTCCATGCGCGGGGCATCGCACGCGGCGGCACCGTCGGTGTCGCCGTACGGCCGGGGCCCCGGGCCCTGGCCGTGATGCTCGCGGTGCACCGGCTCGGTGCCGGGGCCGCGGTACTCGACCCCGGCGCCGGTCCGGATGTGCTGCGCGCCCGGCTCGCCCTGGCCCGGCCCGACGTCGTCCTCGCCGACGCCACCGCCCAGGCGGTCGCCGGATGGGCCCGCACGCTCGCCCGCCGGGCCCGCCTCGCCCTGCCGGACCTGGCGCGGCTCGGGCCGGTGGCCACGGTCGGGCCCCGGCTGCCCGGGTGCGCCCCCGCCCTGGACGCGGACGTCCGGGCCGTACCGCTGCCGCCCCCGGTGGACGGGGACGGGGACGCGGTCATCGTGTTCACCTCGGGAACCACCTCGCGGCCCCGCGCGGTGGTCCACAGCCGGTCCTCGCTGGCCGCCGGCATGTCGACGGTGGCCGAGCTGGTACGGCCCGAGGCGGGGCGGCCCGTCCTCGGCGGCACCTTCTTCGTCCTCGTGCCGTCGCTGGCGAGCGGAGCTCCGGTCGCGCTGCCCGCCCGCTCCGCGCCCGTGCTGTCGAGGCAGCTGCGCCGGCTCGGCCCGCAGGCCACCTATCTGACGCCGCCGCAGGTCCGGCGGCTGCTGGCGGCGGGCGGACGGTTCACCGGCCGGGTGTGGACCGGATCGGCCCCGGCGAGCGCCGAGTTGCTCACCCGCGTCAGGCGGGCGGGCGCCGATGAGGCGTGGGGCGTGTACGCGCTGACCGAGCTGTTCCCCGCCGCGGCGGTCGAACAGGCCGACAAGGCCGCCTTCACCGGTGACGGGGACCTGGCCGGTACGCCCCTTCCCGGGGTGGTGGCCAAGACCGATGCCGCCGGGGAGCTGCTGCTGTCGGGCCCGGCCGCCCGGGACCGCTACCTGGGCGAGGACCCCGATCCGTGGGTCGCCACCGGCGACCGGGCGCGCCTCGACGGCGGCCGGATCGTGCTGGAGGGCCGCCGCAAGGACATGATCCTGCGGTGCGCGGAGAACGTCTACCCCGGTCTGTACGAGCCGGCGCTGCACGTGCCGGGCGTCGAACTGGCCCTGCTCGTGGGCGTACCGGCGGGCGACGGCGACGAACGTCTGGTCGCCGTCGTCCAGCCCGGCCGCGGGGCCGACCGTGCCGCGCTGCGCGCCGCCCTGGCCGGGCCGCTGGAACGCATGGGTGCCGCCCGGCCGGACGCGGTGCTGCTCGCCGACATCCCGCTGTCCGGCCGTTCCCTCAAGCCCGACCGCGCCGCCACCGCGCGCCTCGCCGCCCGGCGCCTGGCCGAACGGAGCCGGGGATGACCGCGTCCGGTGGCATGCCGACGCTGTGGGCCGTGGTGCCCGCCTACAACGAGGAGGCCGGGATCGGGGCGACCCTCGCCGCGCTCGCCGCCCAGACCGATACCGGCTTCGCCCTCGTCGTCGTGGACAACGCCTCCACCGACGCGACCGCCGCCGTCGTACGCCGCTTCGCCGCCGGCGCGCCCTTCCCCGTGCGTCTGGTCCACGAGGAGGAGCGGGGCGCCGGTGCCGCCGCCGACACCGGTTTCCGGTACGCCGTCGCGCACGGCGCAGCGTTGCTCGTGCGCACGGACGCCGACTGTCTGCCCGCTGCCGACTGGATCGCCTCGGCGCGCCGGGAGTTCGCCCGGGGTGCGGAGATGGTCTGCGGCCGCAGCCTTCCGCGCCGCGACGAGTCGCCGTCACCGGCCGAGCGGTATCTGCTCCCGGCGGTCGTCAGGGTCACCGCGCTGTACGGGCGCTACCGTGCCCTGCACCGGCACCCGCGCTACCGCACGCCGTACGTGCTCTGTCACGGCCACAACCTCGCCATCACGGCGGGGCTCTACCTGCGCTGCGGGGGCACGCCCCGCGTCCCTCTGGAGGGGCCGCCCGAGGACGTGGTCCTTCTCAACCGGGCACGCGAGCACAGTCGCCGCATCGTCCGGGCCGAGCGGATGGTCGTGCACACCAGTCTGCGCCGTCTGCGTGCCTGGGGCGCCCGCCGGACCCTGCTGTGGTGCTGGGACCGCCGCTTTCTGCCCGCCGACCCGAAGCAGGTGCACGTCCGTTGACCGGTCGGTCGTCCTCCGCCCCGGCCCGCGCCCGCCGCCGTGACCGGCGCGTGTACACCCGTTCCCACCCCGTGCTGTTCGCGCTCCTGGCCGTCGGCCGCCGCCGGGCGGTCGCCCGTGTCGGCGGCGCGGTGCTGGTGCACGGCACCGAGCCCTACCGGCAGGCCCTCACCCGTGTCCCGCTGGACCGCACCGCCGCCGGCACCACCGGCGGCGCCGCTCGGGAACTGTCCGCGGGCGGCACGCTGTTCGACCAGGAGGGCACCGGACACCGTGCCACCCGGCGTGCCGTCGCCGCCGGTCTCGGCGCGACGGGGGTGGAGCGGCTGCGCCCGGTGTGGCAGGAGGTCCTGGACCGCAGGCTCGCTCCGCTCCGCGCGGGCCGGGACGTCGATCTCGTACCACTGGCCCGTGAACTGTCCGGGGCCACCGTCTGCGCGCTCCTGGGCATCGCCGGTGACTCCGAAGCCGTCGCCGAGGCCGCTGCCGGGGCGGCGGCCGCCGCCGTACGCGACCATCTGCCCGGCCCCCGGCGGCCGGGCACCGCGCGGGCGGCCGCCGCGGCGACCGCGCGGCTGGAGGCGCTGCTCGCCCCGGTGGGCGGCGAAACGGCCGAGTCGGGTCTGCGGGCCATGCTCGCGGTCGCCGCCGTCAACACCACTGTCGCCGCCCTTCCCCGGGCCGCGGCCTGGTGCGCCGACGCAGGTCTCTGGGACGAGGCGGCCGACGACCGGTTGCGCCCGGCCCTGGTGGACGAACTGCTGCGGGTGACCGCCCCTTCCCCGCTGCTGCCCCGTGTGGCGGCGGCCGACGCGCAGCTGGACGGCTGCCCGGTCCGGGCCGGGGACCGCCTGATCCTGGTGGCCCGGCACGCCGCGCGGGCCCACGACCGGCTGCCCGACGCCCGTCGTCCGGCTCCGCCCGCCGTGGCCCGGCTCGTCTTCGGCGCCGGTGCCCATGCCTGCCCCGGCGCGCGCCTGGCCGGCGTCCAGCTCGCGGACGTCCTCGCCGCGCTCGCCCCCCACCGTCCCACCGTCGTACGCGCCCGTGTGGACCGGGGCGCGGCCCTGCCCGGCTGGCGCTCCCTCACCGTCCGGGCGGCCCACGCCCGTCGATCCCCGGAGAACCGATGACCACGATCGCCGTCACCGGCGCGAGCGGCTTCTGCGGCTCGCACGTCGCGGCCACGGCCGCCGCCCGCGGCGCCGACGTCCTGTGCGTCGGGCGACGCCCCGGCCCGGTCGGCCGGCACGTTCCCTGGGACGCCTCGTGCGAGGTGCCGGACCTGTCCGGTGCCGACCTCGTCGTGCACTGCGCGGCAGCCGTCGGCGACCCGGTGCCCGGCTCCCCGGCCGAGGCCACCATGCGCGCGGTCAACGTCGACGGCACGGCGCGGCTGCTTCGGGCGGCCGAGGGCCGGCCGGTGGTGTGGGTGAGCAGCGCCAGTGTCTACGCGCCCGGCCCCGGGCGGTCCCGTGTCACCGAGGACCATCCGGTACGCGGGCACCTGAACTCCTACGGCCGTACCAAGGCCGCCGGTGAGGCCCTGGCCCTCGCAGCGGGCGCCGTGGTGCTGCGGCCGCGGGCGGTCTACGGCGCCGGGGACCCGCACCTGGTGCCCCGGCTGCTGTCCCGTGTCCGCCGCGGGCTGCTCCTGCTGCCCGGGCCCAGCGTCCCTCTCAGCCTGACCGCCGTCGAGAACCTCACCGGCGCCTGTCTCATGGCTGCCGGCTGGCCGCCGGGGCCGTACAACATCGCCGACCCGGTGCCCTACGACCGGGACGAGGCGATCCGGACGGTCCTGCGCGCCCATCGCGTACGGGCCCGCATCGGTCACGTCCCCCTGCCCGCCGCCCGCACCGCGGCGGGCGCCGCCCGGGGACTGGCCCGGCTGCTCGGCCGCACGGAGCCTCCGCTCACCCGCTACGCCGTGGACCAGCTCGCCCATTCGGTCGTCCTGGACGTGTCCAGGGCCAGGGCCCAGGGGTGGGTGGCCGACCGCGCCCTGGAGGACTACGCACCTGTCGTACGGGGCGGATGAGCGGGCCGTGACACCACTGGACGGCGCGGGCCTCCATGGTCGCGTTCCCCACGCCTCCCGGGACAGGCCGTCGCGGATGAACGGGCCCTGACCGACCGGCTGTTGGACCGTTCCGGCACCGAAGCGGTCTGCCGGGTCCCGCCTCGGGCCGGTTTGCCTCGAAGCCGGGGTTTCACAGGGGGACGGCGGTTATGATCGGTTCCCTCCAGGGGGTGATCATGACTACGACGCAGAGTCCGGCGGCGCCACCCGCTTCGCGGGCCGCCGGGGACGGGCGACTGTCGTGGTGGGTGCAGTGGACGGGGCCGCGCACACCGGCACGGTTGCGCCGGGTCGGGGTGCTGTTGACCTTGGCCGGTCTGGTGACTGCCGTGCTGAGTCTGGTCGGTGGGTCCTCGCGGGTCGGTGCGGTGAACGACGCGGCCGGCCGGGACACCACGCTCACGCAGCACGCCGGTGAGATCTACCAAGCGCTTGCCGACGCCGATGCCATGGCCACCAGCGGTTACGTGTCCGCCGGCCAAGAGCCCGCGGCGATCCGCACCCGGTACGACGCGGACGTCGCCAACGCCGGGCAGCGCCTCGCCGAGGCGTCCCGGCAGGTCGCGCCGGACGCCCCGGCCGCGAAGCCGCTCGACACCTTGATCACCGGGCTGCCCGCGTACACCGGACTGGTCGAGACGGCCCGCACCTACAACCGTCAGGGGTTGCCGCTCGGCCAGTCGTATCTGGCGCAGGCGTCGCAGCAGATGCGCACCGAACTGCTGCCCGCGGCCGAAACGTTGCGGCGCATCGAGGTCGACGCGCTCAACACCGACTACCGAGCGGCCAGTTCGCTGCCGGTCGCCGTCGTGGTGTTCGGGATCGCGTTGTTCCTCGCGGCACTCGACTTCGCCCGCCGGGAGTCCCTGCGCACGCAGCGCCGGTTCAACCTCGGGGTGGCCGGGGCGGCCGTGCTCGTCGTCGCGGGCGTGTTGTGGTGGTCGCTGTCGACGTTGGTCAGTGAGAGTGCGCTCGCCGACGCGAACAAGGCCAGTGACGCGGCCATCGCGCTCGACGAGGCCCGCACGCTCGTGCTCCAGGCCCGCAGCAACGAAAGCCTGGTGCTGGTGGCCCGCAGCGGCGGCAGCGCGTCCGACTCGGGCTTCACCGAGCAGCTCGACCGGCTCACCGCCAAGGACGGCCCGCTCGCCGTCGCCGAGGACCGCGGCGCCGACGTCGACGGGATCCGCACCGCCGCGACCGCGTGGTCCGAGGCGCACGCCCGGTTGCGCCGGTTCGACGACGGCGGTGACTACCAGAAGGCCGTCCGGTCGGCGGTCGGCACCGACACGGGCAGTTCCGGTGCCGCGTTCGCCGTTCTCGACAAGGCTGTGAGCCATGCGGGCACCGGCGCACAGACCCGGCTCGCCTCCGCGACATCGGCCGCCGGTGACGCGACGGCGTTGCTCGCGTTCGGGCCCGCCGTGTTGTTCACGTTGGCCGCCGCGGGCTTCGCGATCGGCGTCGCACGTCGGGTGGAGGAGTACCGATGACCAGTCCCCGCAACGGTTTCCGCACGTCGATGGTCAATGTCCGGCGACCGGTCGTCCTCTTTTCCGCCGCCGTCGTGCTGTCGCTCGCAGGGATCGCGCTGCCCGCGTTGCACGGCACCGACCCGGCCGCGAGCGACAGCGGCAAGGGCCCGTCTCGGGCGCCGTCGTCGTCGCAGCCCGAGTGCGCGACCGTGAAGGACAGCCTGCGTCCCGGTGGTGCGCTGCCCGAGCCGGGTGCCATGCCGTCCGGGTCGACGATGGCGAAGATCCACGCGCGCGGACGGCTGATTGCGGGCGTCGACCAGGGCAAGTACCTGCTCGGCTACCGCGACTCGCAGACCGGGAAGCTCAAGGGCGCCGACATCGACATCGTCCGCAAGATCGCCCAGGCGATCTTCGGCGACCCGGACAAGGTCCAGTTCGTGGTGCGCGACGTGGCCGACCGGGCGCTGCTGATCCAGCAGGGGCAGGTCGACGTCGTGGTCAACACGTTCAGCGCCACTTGTGTGCGGCAGCGCACCGTCGAGTTCTCGAGCGCGTACTACAACGCGACGCAGCGGTTGCTGGTGCCGACCCGTTCCGGGGTCAAGGAGGTGGAACAGTTGGAGGGCAAGAAGCTCTGCACTTCCAAGGGGTCCACGACCGAGGTCACGCTGCGGAAGCTGCCGGTGCGGTTGAACGTGGTGACGTTGCCCAGCATCCCGGACTGCGTGGTCGCGTTGCAGCAGAGCAAGGTCGACGCCGTGTCCAGCGACGACGGGATACTGGCGGGGATGGCGGCACAGGATCCGCAGACCAAGGTGGTCGGGCGGTCGCTCGCCAACGCGTACTACGGTGTGGGGATGAGCCCCGAACAGCCCGATCTGGTGCGGTTCGTGAACAAGCTGCTGGAACGGGATCGTGCCGACGGGAGCTTGGCGGCCAGTGCGCAGAAGTGGCTCGGGCAGGAGTTGCACCCGGTGCCCGCGATCCCGCCCGCCGCCTATCGCGACTGACGCTTGCGCCTGCGCTCGGATGAGCAGCACAGTCGGCCGACTGGCGGACTGTTCACTTTGAGCAGGCCGCCGGTCCTCGGACCGGCGGTTCTGTCACCATCGCCCGGACCGATCCACCGGTTGCGAACGGAGTCGGGCATGTTCCCCGAGACGGTCCTGCACAGCAGGCGGCTGCTCCTCCGCGCGTTCGATGCCGGTGACATCGCCGACACACTCGCGAGCTGTTCGGACTGCCTCACCCAACGATGGCTTCCGCTGCCCCGGCCCTACACGCTGGACGATGCCACAGCCTGGTGCACAACCACCGCACACGCGATGCGGGACAGCGGCGACGGTATCCAATTCGCCGTCACCGACGCCGACAGCAAGCGCTTGGTGGGCCAGGTCGGCTTGAAGAAGACGGACTGGCGAGCGCTGGTGAGCGAAGTCGGTTACTGGGTGTCCCCCTGGGCGCGCGGTCGCGGCATCGCAGTCGAGGCGACCCGCACGCTCGCGCACTGGCTCCTGACCGACCAGCGCTTCCAGCGGATGGAGCTGCGGGCCGCCACCGAGAACGCCGCGTCCCAGGCAGTCGCCGTCAAGGCCGGCTTCCACCGCGAAGGCACCCTGCGAAACGCCGGGTTCGTGCACGGGGCCCGTGTCGACCTGGTTCTCTTTTCCCTCCTGCCCGGCGATCTCGGGTCGTCTGCCGATCCCACGGAGCACCGCTGAGGGCCGTCCCGTAACTGCGGCCGGGGTGGGGGTGCCGACTGCCTGGGCACGCCTCGACGTCAGAGGAAGACGAGTTCGACGCTCTCGTCCACGCAGAAACGCAGGACGACCATCAGTTGTCGAGCGTTCTGGATGTGCTGCTGGAGGAGTGGTTCGTCGGGCTCCTCCAGCCATTCGCCGATGATCGCTTGAAGGCGAGGCAGCATCGCAGCGCAGTCGGCAGTGGAGAGATTGTCACCACCGGCATCCGGGTGGTCGAGGAGCGGCTCCAGGGTGGTGGAGATGTCGCTCCACGGCCGGTTGCCTCCAAAGCCCCACATCTCCGGGAGGCTGAACCCCTCGGCCTGTGCGAGCCGTTTCCGGAAGGCGCTGAAGCCGGTGCAGGACCATGAGACGTCCGGGCTGCTGAGGTCTCCGTCCCCTGGGAACAAAGTCAAACCCATGTGGTCCTCCTCGCTTGCGAAGTGGACAGGATCGGCCAGAACGAGCGTTGGCGGCAACTGAAATGATCGCCGCGTGGCTGGTGTGATCACGGCGTCGGGGCCTTCCTGGACAGCCCCGTTCACCGGCCGCAACCACACCGTCGCCGAGCGGTCGAAGAACTACCGGTACTCCACCAACCACCGGGACGTCATCGGCGTCGGCACCCGCCTGGTCGTCAGTTCGGGTTCTGGGCCCGGCGGCGGCGTACGACGAGGAGCATGCCCGCGCCCGTGGCCACCGCTGCGGCGGCCGCGGCCGTGATCGGCAGTGTCGAGGAGCCGGATTCCGCCAGGCTGCCGCCGTGCGTCGTGGTCCCGTCGTCACCGGCCGTCGACGACCCGCCGGCCGAGCCGCCCGAGACACCCGCCGAACCGCCCGTCGAACCGCCCGTCGAACCGCCCGTCGAACCGCCCGTCGAGCCGGTCGGCTCCCCACCTGTGACGTCCAGAGTGATGTCGGCCTTGTCGTTGGCCTTGTCGGGGTCGAACGGCCGTGCCTCGGTGCTCAGGGTCACCTGGCCCTTGGCGTTCGTCACCCGCTTGTCGATCTTCAGCTCGAAGGTGTAGGTCTCCTGGCCGCCCTCGTTCAGAGACCGCATGCCGCAGATGTACGTCTTGCCCTCGGCCCGGCAGAACTGGCCGCGCTTGACGACCGACGTTCCGGCGGGAGGCGTGATCATGACGCTGACGGACCGGTCACCCTCTCTGGGCCGGACCCAGGCGGGCCCGGCGTTGATGAACTTCACCTTCATCGTCACCGTGTCCCCGACGCTCCCCTTCAGCGCGGCACCCGTCACCTGGTAGTCGGCCGTGTTGACGGAGGTGACGGGCACATCGACGACTCTCGTGGACCCCTCTCCCCCGGCCTGTCCCGCGACCAGTTTCACCGCCGGCGCGGTTCCCTGCACCGGCTCGGTGCCGTTCTCGTCCGATCCGGGGTCGACGTCCCAGACGTTCACGCGCAGTTCGTCGTTGAGCGCGCGGTCCAGCACCTCGACGCGGAGAGGCTTCTCGGGCGTGTAGACGGTGCCCGGCTCCACCGCCTGGTCGAACGCGCACACCGCGGTCCACCTCTCGGGCATCTCGTCATAGGGCCGGACCTGCTGCGTCCGGCAGTTGGAGGGGACCTCCGCGAAGTCGAGTCCTCGGGTGACGGCGTAGGAGACCCACACCTTCTCGGCTGCGCCGGTGCCCTTGTTCGCCACGGTTGCCCGCAGATCGAAGCTGCTCCCGGGCTTCACCCCGCTGACCGGCTCGATGCCTCCGACGACCAGTTCGGGTGCGGCTTCGTCGCCGAAGGCGGCAGGGGCCGCGGCCAGTGCGATCAGACCGGCAGCGCCGAGGGCGGCGGCAGCGACACGGGAGGCGCGACGGTTGTGCGGGGGCATCGGCATGGAGAGATCCTCTGTCGGGACGCGGGAAACGGGCGGCGGCTTGCGGATGAACAGTTTTCCGGTCGCTAGACTCTTGTCGGCCTCGAACGGTTGCGCGGCCGACGCCTTCTCCGCCCAGTGATCACGCCCGGTGGCGAGGCAGCCCGGGGCCCGGGGGCAGGCGCGGACGCACGGGCGGTCCTGCGTCCCGGCAGGTGCCTCGCGGTGGTCCGTCCGCATCGGCCGGCCCCCGGGCCCGCCGCCGGGGCTACGCCACCGTGCGGATGAGCTTCTTGTTGACGAACTCCTCGATGCCCGGACGGCCCAGCTCGCGGCCGAAGCCGGAGCGCTTGATGCCTCCGAAGGGCAGCTCGGCTCCCTCGGCGCCGACGCCGTTGACGAACACCATGCCGGCCTCGATGCCGTCGGCGACGCGGGCGGCCTGTGCGGGGTCCGTGGTGAAGACGTACGAGCCGAGACCGTACGGGGTGTCGTTGGCGATGCGCAGCGCGTCCTCCTCGTCGGCTGCCCGGAAGACCATGGCGACCGGACCGAAGAGTTCCTGGTGTGCCGTGGCGTGTTCGGTGGTGAGACCGGTGAGGACTCCGGCCGGGAAGTGGGCGCCGTTGCGTTCGCCCTCGGTGTGCAGTGCCGCGCCTTCCGCGACGGCGGCGGCCACCTGGCGTTCCAGGGTGTCGGCCGCGGCGGTCGAGGACAAGGGGGCCCCGGACTGGCGGGCGAGGAGCGCGGCGGTGAACTTCTCCACGAACGTGTCGTGGAGGTCGGAGGTGACGACGAACCGTTTGGCGGCGTTGCACGCCTGGCCGGTGTTGTCGAGGCGGGCGGACACGGCGGCGTCCACGACGGAGTCGAGGTCGTCGGTGGACAGCACGATGAACGGGTCGGAGCCACCGAGTTCGAGGACGACCTTCTTCAGGTGCCGCCCCGCGATCTCGGCGACGGCGGCACCGGCCCGTTCCGAGCCGGTCAGGGAGACGCCGTGGACGCGCGGGTCGGCGATCACCTCGGCGATCTGCTCGTTGGTGGCGTACACGTTGACGTACGCGCCGGTGGGGAAGCCTGCCTCGGCGACCAGCTGTTCGAGAAGTGCCGCGGTGGCCGGGCACTGCGGGGCGTGCTTGAGGACGATGGTGTTGCCCAGGGCGAGGTTCGGGGCGGCGAACCGGGCCACCTGGTAGGCGGGGAAGTTCCACGGCATGATGCCGAGCAGGACCCCCACCGGGCTGCGCCGGATGACGGCGCGGCCGGGGCCGGAGGTGACGGGGAGTTCCTCGTCGGCGAGGAACTCCTCGGCGTGGTCGGCGTAGTAGTGGTAGATGTCGATGCAGAAGTCGATCTCGCCCTCCGCTTCGTCGAGCGGTTTGCCCATCTCGCGCACGATGCCGGTCGCCAGTTCGGTGCGGTGCTCGGCGTGCAGGTCCCCGAGCCGGCGCAGAAGTGCGGCACGCTCGGCCACGGAGGTGCTTCGCCCCCAGGTGGTGGCCGCGTGGGCGGTGTCGACGGCCGCGGCCACCTCGGCGTCGGTGGCGGTCGGGTAGGTCCGGGTGGTCGTGCCGGTGGAAGGATCGGTGACGGCGTACATCAGGTCTCCAGGAGGTTCGGGGAGCGGTGGCGGGGGCGCCGGGCCGGCTTCGGGTCCGGGTGTGCCGTGAGGCCGGCGTCGTGGAGTCCTACGGTTCGAGAATGGTGCGGACCCCGACGGCGGACTTGAGGTCGTCGAAGGCGGCGGCCGCCTCGTCGAGCGGGCGGACGTTGCCGATCAGTTCGTCCAGCGGCAGTCGGCCGGCCAGGTGGAGGCGGGCCAGCTTCGGGATGTCGATCGCGCCGACGCTGGAGCCGTAGTTGCAGCCGAGGATGCGCTTTCCCCGGTCGGCGAGGTCGAAGAGGTTGAACGCGCCCGTCGCGTCGGTGGCGGCCATGCCGACCAGGACGGCCGCCCCGCCGGAGGTGAGCATGCCCGGGAGGGTCTCGATGACCTTGGGGCTGCCGATGGCCTCGAAGGCGTAGTCGGCCCCGCCGAGTTGTTCCTGGCACCAGGCGGCCACGTCGGTGGTGGCGGCGTCGAGCGTGTGGGTCGCTCCGAAGCGTTCGGCGGCGGCCAGGCGCTCGGGCGAGAGGTCGACGGCGATGATGGGATCGGCTCCCACCAGGCGCAGTCCCATCACCACGGACAGGCCCACGCCTCCGGCGCCGACGACGACCGCGGACTCGCCGGGCCGCACGCCGGCGGTGTTCATGACCGCGCCGACGCCGGTGGAGATGGAGCAGCCCAGGAGTGCTCCGATGCCGAACGGCAGTTCGTCGGGGACCTTGACCGCGGCCGATTCGGGAACGACGACCCGGCTCGTGAACGCGCCGAGGCCCAGGTAGGGCCAGACCTCCTCGCCCCGGGCGTCGGTGATGGGGGTGGTGCCGTCGGGCAGCGTGTTCGCCACCGCCCGGGTGCCGGTGCACAGCCAGGCCATGCCGGCCAGGCACTTGCGGCAGCGGCGGCAGGGCGCGAACCAGGAGAGGACGACGTGGTCGCCCGCCTTCACCGCGCCGACGCCCTCGCCCACGTCCGTGACCACACCGGCGGCCTCGTGGCCCAGCACGAGGGGGCGGTCGCTGGGCCAGTCGCCCGTGAGGATGTGCAGATCGGAGTGGCACACCCCGGCGGCGCGGACGTCGATCTCGACCTCGCCCGGCCCGGCGGGCCGGTGGGAGATCTCGCGGATGTGCAGTCCCGCGGCGGGGTCGTGGGCGACGGCGGGGTAAAGGTGCGCGGACATCAGTGAGCCTTGCTCTCTTCGGACGACGGGGTGGCGGGGAGTCGGGTGTGGGGTTTGGCGACGGTGACGTAGACCAGGCCGACGACGAGCAGTGCGGAGAAGACCAGGACCACGGCCCAGATCTGGATCCAGCTGCCGGTCGGCGGGGCGAGTTCGGCGCGGGGCCAGGCGATGTTGACGGCCTCGAACAGCAGCCACACCACGGCCAGGACGTTGATCACCAGACCGGCCCGGCCCGGGCGGAACTCGCCCGCCGCCGGATTCCACCGGCCGTTCAGCCGGGCGAAGAGCGCGACGAGGGCGACCGTGAGGAAGATGAAGTAGAAGCCGCCGGATCCGAAGGAGATCAGTGTGGCCGCGGCGTTGCCGTTGAGCCCGAGCAGCAGGCCGAGGCCGGCGAGGACGGCCGTCACGGTGAGCGAGGCCCAGGGGATCTGGCGCTCCCCGACCTTGGCGAGCTGGGTGGAGCAGGGCAGTTGCCGGTCGCGCGCGAAGGCGTAGACGGCCCGCCCGATGTAGGTCTGGATCGAGATGGCGCAGGCGAAGAACGCGACCAGGACGACGACGATGAACGGCTTCTCGCTCCAGCCGCCCAGGCTCTGTGCCACCGCTTCGAAGACGGGGTCCGCGGTCTTCCCGGAGACGGCGTCCTCGGGGCGGCGCAGCGAGAACGTCACCGCGACCGAGGTGAGCAGCACCGTGAACGCCACGAACACGTAGGAGCGCAGCAGCGCCCGGGGCACGCTGCGGCGCGGCTGCTCGGTCTCCTCGGCGACCTGTGTGGTCGCGTCGAAGCCCAGGAAGGCCCAGCCGGCCACGGCCAGGCAGGTGACGAACCCGGCCACGACCGATCCGCCCGAGGCGGACTCGGCGCCCAGGGTGTCGAACAGGATGCCGAAGCCGTTGTTGCGCGCGAAGAGCAGCAGGAACACGCTGATGGCGATGGAGGCGACGCCTTCGGCGATGATGCCCGCGTTGAGGAAGTGTTTGACCGGGTTGACGCCGAGCAGGTTGATGCCCAGGGCCACGGCGATGAAGACCACCCCGAGCAGCACATGGGTCAGCGGTGACGGTGCGGAGTCGCTGAAGAGCATGTGCAGCCAGCTGGAGCCGAGGTAGGCCACGGTGGTCAGGGAGGCGATGGCCGAGGCCAGGTAGATCCAGCCCACCAGCCAGCCCAGCCGCGGTCCGCCCAGTCGGCGGACCCATTGGTAGACGCCGCCGGTGATCGGGAACTGCGAGGAGAGTTCGGCGTAGACCGTGGCGACCAGCAGCTGCCCCAGGAACGCGACGACGACCGCCCAGATCCAGGTGGGACCGGCGAAGACGAATCCGAGCTGGACGACGGCGTAGATGCCGACCACCGGGGAGATCGTCGCGAAGCCGAGGGCGAACACTGCCCACGCGGAGAGGGTGCGTTTGAGTTCCTGTTCGTAGCCGTACTGAGCCAGGTCGCCGGCATCGGCGCGGTTGTGGTCCACGTTCGTCTCCTGGCATTGCTACGGGCGCGCGTCCGGCGGCGCTCACAGGGTTGGGGTCGGCCGTCGGCCTGCCGGTCCTACCGGCTACGGGGCTGGTGCCACGGCAGCCGTACGGGCGGCGACCATGTATTGGCCCTAGAGCCAATTGTCATTTGGCTGCACAGCCAATAGCATCATTGCCATGACGTCAAGGGGTGCAGGGCGGCAGGTTCGCAAATCGGCGGCCGAGCGTCGCCGCGAGATCGTGGCGACGGCCGCGAGGGTCGGGCTCGAGGAGGGCCTGGAGTGCGTCACCCGCCAGCGGATCGCCGACGGTCTCGGAGTCCAGTCCGGACTCATCCACCACTACTTCCCGGTGGTCGAGGAACTGGTGGCCGAGGCGTTCACCGAGGCCACCACGGCGGAGCTGGACGGTCTGCTGCCCGAGGAGGCGGCGGACGGGTCCGGGGACGGTGACCCGCTGGTCGTGCTCCGGCGCTTCTTCACGCTGATCTCGGGCACCGAGTTCGACAACATCAGCAGGCTCTGGCTCAACGCGCGCCACCTGTCCCGCTACCGCCCCGCGCTCCATGGCCAGGTGGTGAGCCAGGAGCTGCGCTGGTGCCACCGCATCGAGCAGATCGTCGCGCGGGGCGTGCAGGAGCGGGCGTTCCGCTGCGAGGATCCGTGGGCGGTCGCCGTACGCATCCTCGCCGTCGTCGACGGGGCCGGCGCGTACATCAACACCAGTGCCGACCGGCGCGCGGCACCCCTCACCGACCTCGCCCGCACGCTCGCGGAGGCGGAACTGGGCCTGTCGGCCGGCGACCTGAAAATACCCTGAGCCATCTCTCGTCACGCAGCGAGAGGGGTGCGCGGTACGCCGCGATCACGGCCGGGGGCGCCGACGGCCGGGTGCTCCGTCCCGGACCGGGTCGGGGAAACCGTCCCGCTCGTGCGGGAGGCGTCGGGGTACTGACGCCTCCCGCCGGCCCACCGCTGGTTCGTCAGGCTCCGGTGGAGCTCTTGCCGCCGAGCGGCCATGCCTCGATGTCGCGGTAGTGGATCGGCCCCCGGCTGCGTCCGGCGTTGCTCCCGACCAGGTGCAGACGTTCGGTGTGCCATCGGAGACCGGTGAATCCGGCGATCCTCTCCGCGATCTCCCCCACCGAGGACCGGTCGCCCCGGCGTGCACGGGCCAACGTCAGATGGGGTCGCAGGGGCCTGCTCTCGAAGGCGACACCGCAGTTCTCGACGGCGGTACGCACATCGGCCGCGAGCACGTGCAGCCCGTCGAGGTCTCCGTCGATTCCGCTCCAGAGCACCCGGTCGTCGAAGTTCCCGCTGCCGCGCAGCGCCAGTCGGAGCGGCCGGTGCTCCGCCGCGAGGCCGGCCAGAGGGGGGCGCAGCAGCGGAACCGTCCCGACCGGGAGTTCCCCGAGGAACGCCAGGGTGATGTGCCAGTCCTCCACCCGGTTCCACCGCATTTGGGGGTGCGTGCCGTAGGCGGGGCGCAGTTCCCGGGCCAGTTCTTCTTTCGCGTGGTCGGGCGGGGCGAGTGCGATGAACACGCGGACGGTCGCGGGCTGGGTCTGATCGTTCACACCGGACTTCGTACCGTACCCGGTGGTGGATGCGACGACCCGGGGTACGGCCTCGGCTCAGTCCGCGGCACAGGGGTTCCGGGTTCTCGGATCGGCGGGAAGCGGGGCCGCCTCCTCCGGAGTGAGTTCCCGGTCGCCGATGACGTCGCACAGGTCCCGGTACCATCGGCCCGGCGACATCTCGAGCGCTTCGACGGCGTTGTCAGGGCTCTCGTACAGCACCGTGCCGCCGTCGATGGTGACGCCCCTGAAAGCGTATTGCGCGTTGGTCCTTCTGCTGTTCGGCCGGGTGAAGGAGTAGAACGCCTCATAACCGGGCTTGCCGAGACGGTAGATGCGGACGGCGTTGTTCGCGGCGACGAGGTAGCGGCCCTCCCCCTTCAGGAAGGTCGCGACGTACGGCGTGAGGTCCTGTTCGGAGATGCTGCGCAGGGGGCCGACCTCCTTGCGGGGCGGGTGGCCGCGCCGCCACAGTTCGAAGATCGAGCCCCGGCGCAGGATGGCGAAGTACTTCCCACCGGGGTCGAACTGGGCGGCGAGGATGTCGCTGCCGGTCTGCACGGTCTCGGTGATACGTCCGGTGGTGACGTCGACGACATGGATGCCGGGCCGGTCCATGACGATGGCGGTGACCCGGTTCCCGGCCGGGTAGGAACCGATCATCAGGCCCGCCTCCTCGGTGCCTCCGACCCGGGAGCGGATCGCCGAGGCGTCGAAGCGGGCGAGTCTTTTTCCTGTGCGCGGATTCCACCGCTCGACGACGGTTCCCGAGACGGTGATCAGTTCCTCGTCGTGGCCGAAGAAGTATGTGAACTCGTATTTCGGCCTTCTGGAACTTCCGATGCCGGTTCCGCCGCCTTCGGCCGACGGCGGAGGGGCCGTGGTGGTGACGGTGGTGATGCGGCGCAGGGTCGTGGCGTCGCGGACGGTGACGATGTTCGCGCCCTCGCGGTCCGCGACGAGCCGTCCGGTGGGGTCGAGGCCGAGGAGGTCGCCGTTCTCGGGCGCCCAGTAGGGCTTGCGGCGCGGTACGTCGGCGAGCATGCGGGCGCTGTCCCTGCGCGCGTGGTGCACCTGTATGCGGGAGCCGTCCGCCATGACGGTGATCATGTACTTGCCGTCCTGGGTGAGACGTTGCTGGCCGACTTCGATGAACCAGTTCCCGGGGCTCAGCCGGAAGAATCCGATCTTCGAGTCGTCGCGGCGGACGTAGTAGAGCCTGCCGCCGGATTCCACGAGCCAAGGGCTGTTCTCGCCCTGCGAGTTGGGCGAGGGGGGCAGGCCGTTGCGGGAGAGGACCCCGCCGTCCCGCATGTCGACGACGGTGAGGCCCTTGGGGGATTCGAGAGCGACCTTGAGGCCGGTGTCGTCGACGGACCGCACCATGCAGGTCCGGGACGCGAAGTCCTCGTCCTTCTCCCGGTAGGCGGGGCCCTCCCGGGAGCCGTCCGGGAGCCGGTGGACGGTGACCTCCGCGGTCCTGCCCCGCGCGCGGCACAGGACGGCCCGGGTCCGGTCGCCGGAGACGCTGACGTCGTCGGCGCGCGCCACGAGTCGGCTTCTGCCGGTGGCGAGGTCGAGCGTGAGCAGGCTGCTCCTCTCGCCCGGTCCTGGGGCATTCATCCTGTAGGTGGAGACCAGTAGCGTCCGGTTGTCGGGCGCCGGCCACACGTCGAACGTGTCCTCGGGGGCCGGGAGGTTCCCCGTGAAAGTGCCGTGCGGGCCGCTGTCCAGGTTCCACCGGACGATGCGTCTGCCGACGCGGGCGACGAGCACCGTACCGTCGGGGGACAGTGCCGGGTCGAAGGAGTCGTCCCATTTCATGTCGGGGCCGGGGGCTCGGGGAAGCCGGTGCAGCGGTCCGACGGGTTGCTTCGAGCCGGGGCGCACCTCGAACCACACGGCCCTGCCGTCCTCCTGGATGTAGGCGGCGCGCCTTCCGTCCGCGGACACCACGACGTGCCGGACCTCGTCGGTGGACGGGACCCGCACGGTGCGTACGGGCCCGGTCAGGGCGTGCACGAACAGTGTGGCCCCGGAGCGTCTGGACGCCGCGATGACCACGTCGCCGTCGCGGCTCTTG
Organism: Streptomyces sp. NPDC006435; assembly: GCF_040612315.1. Taxonomy (NCBI): domain Bacteria; kingdom Bacillati; phylum Actinomycetota; class Actinomycetes; order Kitasatosporales; family Streptomycetaceae; genus Streptomyces; species Streptomyces sp. NPDC006435. The sequence goes on along the minus strand of NZ_JBEXPY010000025.1, from coordinate 36,087 downwards.
TCGAAGGCGGCGTCCTCGCCGAGGTCGCCGGAGAGCACCCGGTCGTAGAAGTTGTACTGGAGGTACTGGCGCAGCAGTTCGTTCTTGGCCTCCTGCGTGGGGGACGTGTCGTAGGCGGCGAGGGAGAGGAGCGCGGCGCGGACCGGGTCGGTGACGGCGTACTCCGGTGCGGCCTGGACGAGGGCGCGGGAGGCACCGAGGGCGGCGCGTTCCTGGCTTTCGCGGCGTTCGACGGTGTAGAGCACGCCGAGCACCAGGGCGCACACCAGGGCCGCGGCCAGTGAGGAGCGCAGGGCCAGGTTCCGGCGGGCACGGGCGCGGCGGTGGGTCCGGCCGGTGTTCAGGTAGTCCCGCTCGGCCCGGCTCAGGGCCGCTTCGCGGCCGGGGAGCCATTGTTCGGCGCCGGCCGTCGCGGTGGCGGTGGGCAGGTGTTCGGGGGCGCGTTCCGCTTCCTCCCAGCGGTCCATCTCGTACCGTACGGTCTCCCGCCAGCCGAGGAAGGACCGGTCCTCGGCCACCCATTCGGCGAGCTTTTCCCACTCGCCGATCAGTGCCTCGTGCGTGAGCTCGACCGTTTCGGTGCCCTCGGCGCTGCGGTCGGTGACGAGGAGCCGGGTGTGCGTGGCGAGTCGTTGGGCGATGTGCCACTGGTCGGAGCCGAGGTCACCGCGCCGGGCGAGGCGCCGGGTGGCGGCTGCGGCACCGAGTGGCAGCCGGACGAGCTGGGTGAACAGCCGGCGTGCGGTTGCCTCGTCGCCCTGCGGCACGTGTTCGGCCCAGGCCCGGTCGGCGTGGTTGCCGAGCGCGCCGGTGACACCGCCGAGTTCGTCGTACGCGCGGTGGGTGAGCACGCCGTTCTCCTGGCGCTGCCACAGCAGGTCGAGGGTGAGGGCGAGCAGGGGCAGGGCGCCGGGTTCGGTGCCGGTGTCGGCGAGGATGCGTTCGACGAGGTGGGGCTCGTAGGAGACGCCGGGGAGGGCGTCGACGGGGGCGGTGACGACGTCGCGCAGCCCGTTCTCGCCGAGCGGTCCGAGGGCGTGCAGGTGTCGGCCGGTCGCGGGGCCGAGGTGCGGGTTGCCGAGGACGGGTTCGAGGAAGTCGGCGCGCAGGGTGGTGAGTACGCGAACGGTGGGCGGCAGGGCGTCGGTGGCGAACAGTACGTCGGCCAGTTCGCGTACGGCGTCCGGGGGTTGCTGAAGCAGTTCCTCCAACTGGTCGACGATGACGAGGAGTCGGCTTCCGCCGTGGAGTTCGAGCAGGCGATCCGTCGTGTCGGCGAGGCCCCGGCGGCGCAGTGTGCCGGACAGTTCGGGCAGGCGCGCCAGTCGGCGGGTCTCGGGCAGGCCGGGTTGCAGCAGTGGCAGCAGGGCGGAGGCGAGGGCCGCCAGTGGGCTGCTTCCGGACTCGGGCCGCATGACGACGACGGCTCCGTGTGCGCGCAGCCGCGGTGCCACGCCGGCCAGTGCGAGGGACGACTTGCCGGAACCGGACGGCCCCACGACGGTGACGTACTGCCGCTCGTCGAGTGCGTGGGCGATGGTGTCGCTCTCGGCCCGCCTGCCGTGGAAGACCGCCGCGTCGGCCTCTTCGAAGGCGGCGAGTCCGCGGAACGGTGAGGGGGGCCGCACGAGGGGGCCGAGTTCGGAGCAGGCGGCGAGCAGTCCGCCGGTGGGGATCAGGTAGCTGACGGGCGGGTGCCCCGACTCGGCCACCGTGACCATGCCCACCACACCCGACAACCGGTCGTCCCACACCGGCCCACCACTGAACCCCCGCGACACCGGATAACCGTCACCGACCAGATCGGCCTGCACCCACCCATCCGCCTGCCGCCCCCGCAACACCCCCGCATGCCACACCCCACCGGAACGACCGACGGGCAACCCGAACGCCCGCACCGGATGCCCCCAGTGTCCGTCCGGCACATCGCCCGCGCGTTCGCCGGCCGGTTCCTCCGCCCGTGTGTTCGCGTCGACCAGTCTCACCGGCCCCGCCCCCGGCAGCGGGGCCGGGAACCGCAGCACGGCGATGTCGGCCGTGCCGGAAGCCGGACCGACGGCCGGTCCGGACGGCTCGCCGTCCGGCCCCCGGGGCGGCACCCACCGTTCGACGGCCGCGTCCGAGGACGGCGCGCCGGGGACGAGAGGCAGGTCGACCGGGACACGTGCCCCGGGTTCCGGTGCTGTTCCCAGTGCGGCTGAGATCACGTGTGCGCACGTCAGGGCCATCGTGTCGGACACCAGGAAGCCCACGCCGACGGGTTGCCGCCGCGCGTCCAGGATGCGCAGCAGCGCCCCGTCCAGGACCTTGGGCCCAATGGCCGCCGTCTGCCGTCCAGGGGCGTGCCCGCGCCCCTCCCCCGGTGTCATCCCGCCGCCCGGTCCGACGGCCGACGCCGGGTCGGAGTCACAGTGAAGTGCGCCATGCGTCCCGCTCCTCGCCCGGTACCCGTCGGCATCGCCTGCCGGTCGGTCCCTGTCGCTACGGACATGGTTGTCCCGTCGTCGTCCCTGCCGGGAGGTCGACGCGCTCGTCGGCCGTGAACCCGCGACTGCCGACGATGCGGCACAACTCCCTTTCCCACAGCTCCGGTTCGAGGCGCAGGGCACTGCCCGGCTCCTCGAACACGCCGTGGATCACCGTTCTCCCGTCACTGGAGACGTCCAGGAACGAGTAATCCCCCGACGCGTCGCCCGAATCACCGAACACATAGGAGTCGTCGTAGCCGCTCTCACCCATCCGGTAGATGCGCACGGAGTTGTCCGCGGCCACCACGTAGCGGCCGTCGTCGAGGAAGCCCGCCCGGTACAAGTCGATGCTCTTCTCCCCGACGGTGCTCAGCGGGCCGATCTCCTTGCGCGATGGATGCCCCCGCCGCCACACCTCGAGTCCCGCGTCGCGGCGCATGACCGCGAAGTACCGGCCGCCGGAACGGAACTGGACGGAGAGGACGTCGCCCTCGACCCGCACGCGGTCCGTGGTCCGTCCGTCCGTGATGTCGACGACTCGGATGACGGGCTGTCCCCGCACGAGCACGGAGACCTTGTTCCGGTCCGGGTACGGGGCGATCGTCATGATCGCGTCCGGGTCGGTGTCGGGGCGCAGCGTTCCGGCGTCGAAACGGGCGGTCTGCCGACCCGTGCGCGGGTCCCACTGCTGGACGACGGTGCCGGAGACGGTCAGCAGGTGGCCGGTGTGGTCGAAGAAGTACCGGAACTCGTACTTCTGGCCGTACCGGCTGAGTGACCCGCTCACGTCCAGGTCCCGGACCACCCGGGTGTCGGGGCGGGTCTCCGGTGGCCGGACGGCGGTCACCGCGGCCACTTTCCGCAGCGTCGACGCGTCACGGACGACCACCGTGTTCCGGGCCTCGCGGTCGGCCACGAGTCCGCCGGTGCCGTTGAAGACGGGCAGGTCGGTCTCCTGGGGCAGCCAGTACGGCTTGGCGCGCGACGCCTGCGCGAGGACACGCCCGCTCCGTCCGGGGTCGGTCGGGTGCAGTTCCGTCCGGGAGCCGTCCTCGAGGACGACGAGCGATCTCTTCCCGTCGGGAGTGAGCCGATGCTGGGCGGCCTTCGGCAGCCTTCTTCCCGGGCTCACGTCCACGAAAGCGATCATCGAGTCGTTCCGGCCCATGTAGTGGAGCCTGCCGCGCGACTCGGAGAGGAGACCGGAGGGCCGGAATTGCGTGGCGTCGGATCCCGTCAGGGGCGCTCTCGAGATCGCCCTCCCCCTGTCCAGGTCCATCACCCGCAACTCGTCGCCCCACTGGAGCGCGACGCGCCGCCCGGTCGCGTCGACGGCGTCCACCGTGCACATGTTCGTGGTGTAGTTCTCGTCCCGCTCGCGATAGGGACGGCCGACGGTGGCGCCGTCGGAGGTCCGGTGGCGGCTGACGACGGACTGCTCGTTCTCCTCGCGGCACACGACCGCGGTACGACGGTCCCCGGACAGATGGATCTCCTGGGCGCCGGACAGGAGTTGCGTGGCGCGGCCGGTGCGCATGTCGACGGACTTCAGGGCCTGCATGCCCCCCGCCGCGTAGACCGTCGTCAGCAGCGTCCGCCCGTCCGGGCCGAACCCGATCGCGGTGTTCATGTCCGGGGGCGCGGGCACGTCACCGGCGAGCGTGCCGCTGTCCAGGTTCCACCACACCAGACGGCCCCGGACACGCGCGGCCAGCATGCGGCCGTCCGCCGACATCGCGGGACGCACCAGAGGGTCCCAGCCGGCGCCGGTGCCCGGCGCGTCGGGCAGCCGGTGCGCCGGACCGAGCGGGGCCTCGGCACCGGAGTCCACCTCGAACCACACGGCCTTGCCGTCCGCCTGGACGTAGGCGATGCGCCTGCCGTCCGCGGACACCACGATCTCCGTGACCTGCCCCGTCGAGGGCACCTGGGTACTGCGCACCCGCCCCGAGACGACACCGGTGTACAGGACGGCCCGGCCCATTTGCGAGGTGGCCAGCACGACATCGCCGTCCCCGCTGGTGGTGAACTCCCTGACCGTGCCCAGTACGCCGGACAGCACCCGGTCGTAGCCCCGGTAGCGCAGGTACTGCCGCAGGAGTTCGTTGCGCGCCTCCGGTGTCGGCGCCGTGCGGTGGGCGGCCAGGGCCTTCAGCACGCCGAGGGCCGGTTCGGTGCGCGTCTCGTCCGCCGCGGCCACCGCGAGGGCGCGGGAGGCGGCCTGCGCCGCGCGGTCCCGGCTCTCCTCCCGCGTGACGTGGAACAACGACAGGGCCACCAGGAGCAGCAGCACGACGAAGCCGATGACCGAGAGCACCGCCCGTCGCCTGCGGACCTTCGCCCGGCGGTCGGCGTGTCCGGCATCCAGGTAGTGCCGTTCGGTGCCGGTCAGTTCATCGGGGCGTTCGCTCAGCCATTGTTCCGCCTGGGCGAGCTGCAGGGTCGTGGGCAGCAGCTGCGGGGCGCGCTCGGCGTGTTCCCAGCGGTCCATGTCCTGTTGCAGGGCGGCCCGCCATTCCAGGAAGGCGCGGTCACCGGTGGTCCAGTCGGCCAGTTTTTCCCATTCGGCGATCAGTGCCTCGTGGGCGAGTTCCACGGTCTCGGTGCCCTCGGCGTTGCGGCCGGTGACCAGCAGTCGTGTCCCGGCGAGCCGTTGCGCGATGCGCCATTCCTCGTCGCCCAGTTCGGTGCGCAGTGCCATCCGGCGGGTCGGCGCGGGCGTGCCGGCCGGGACCCGGACGAGCCGGGTGAACAGCCGACGGGCGGTTTCCTCCTCGTCCGACGGCACGCACTCGGCCCAGGCCCGGTCGGCGTGCACGCCCAGTGCGCCGGTGACGCCCCCGAGTTCGTCGTACGCGCGGTGCGTCAGCAGGCCGCCCTCCTGCCGTTGCCACAGCAGGTCGAGGGTGAGGGCGAGGAGCGGCAGCTCGCCGGGGCCGGGGCCGGTGTCGGCGAGGATGCGCTCGGCGAGGTTCGGTTCGTAGGACACACCGAGAACGGCGTCGACGGGGGCGGTGACGATCTCGCGCAGGCGTTCCGGGGTCGGCGGGGCGAGTGCGTGCAGGTGTCCGTCGATCTCCGGGCCGAGTCCCGGATGGGCCAGCACCGGCTCCAGGAAGTCGGCGCGCAGTGTGATCAGTACTCTGACGGTGTCCGGCAGTGTGTCGCCGGTGAGCAGGTCGGCGAACTCGTCGACGGCGTCCGGTGCCAGGCCGAGGATCTCCTCGAACTGGTCGATCACGACGAGCAGTCGGCTGCTGCGCCGCAGTTGGAGCAGCCGGGCCACGACGTCTGCCGGGCCGTGGCTGCGCAGCACTTCGGAGAGTTCCGCGGTCCGCTCCGGGCGCTCGGTCCCGGGCAGGTCGGGTTCGAGCAGCGGCAGCAGGGCCGCGGCGAAGGCGGTGAGCGGGCTGGTGCCGGGAGTCGGTCGCAGAACCACCGTCCGGACGCCTTCCGCGCGCAGCCGGGGTGCCACACCGGCCAGGGCCAGCGACGACTTGCCGCAGCCGGACGGCCCCACGACGGTGACCCGGCGCTCGGCGGCCAGCGCCCGCGCCACCTCGTCGCTCTCGTTCCGTCGGCCGTGGAAGACCGCCGCGTCCGTTTCCTGGAACGCCGAGAGTCCGCGGAAGGGCGACGGGGGCAGTGCGACCGCGCGCAGTCCGGGCCGGGCGGCGAGCAGTCCGCCGGTGGGGATCAGGTAGCTGACGGGCGGGTGCCCCGACTCGGCCACCGTGACCATGCCCACCACACCCGACAACCGGTCGTCCCACACCGGCCCACCACTGAACCCCCGCGACACCGGATAACCGTCACCGACCAGATCGGCCTGCACCCACCCATCCGCCTGCCGCCCCCGCAACACCCCCGCATGCCACACCCCACCGGAACGACCGACGGGCAACCCGAACGCCCGCACCGGATGCCCCCACACCTCGCCCGCGTCCACCAGCCGTACCGGGCCCGCCCCCGGAAGCGGGGTGTCCAGCCGCAGCACGGCGATGTCGGCGGGCGCGGAGGAGCCGCCGCCGGGGGCCCGCGGCGCCGCCCAGTACTCGACACCGGCCGTTGTCGTGGGCGCTCCGCCGTCGCCCCGCGGGGCGGGCACGAGAGGAAGGTCGACGCGGATCCGGGCGGAGGCGGGCGGTGCCGCGTCCCCCGTCGTGCCCAGTGCCGCGTGGATCACGTGTGCGCAGGTCAGAGCGAGTGTGTCGGACACCAGGAAGCCGACGCCGACAGGTCCTCCGCGCGCGTCGAAGACCCGTAGCAGAGCCGTGTCCGGGGACTGCGGGCCCGGGCCCTGTGCGCGTTGTTCCGGTAACGCGGGCACCGTCAGTCCACCGCGTCTGCGGCCGGTTCCTCGGACGGCTCGTTGCGCCAGGTGAGCGTGACCTTGAAGTTGGCCTGCCCGGTTGTCCGGGAGATCACCACATCGGCCTCGGCCGACAGGGAGAGCCCGAACTCGACGCCGATCTCGTCGGGTTGGCGCTCCATGCCCCGGAAGCCGTTCACGAAATTCTCCGCGACCGGCCGGATCCCGGCCAGCATGTCGTTCAGTGACCGTGTCGCCCTCGCCACGACCTGCCCGGGGCGCGCGACCTGGACCAGACCGTCCGCGACCTCGTCGATCTGGACCTTGACGATGTCGGTCGCGTCCGACGGAGCGGACCCCGTCCCGTCGCCGCCCGTCCCGGACACGGGCAGCTCGACCAGGTACGCCATGTTTCCCCCTTCGTGACACCCGTCACACCGCCTCGTACCCTACCGACTCGACGCCTTCCCGGGGCCAAAACGTCTCGAACCGCCCCTGCGGCGCACTGATCTGATATTGCGGCAGGCGGTGCCGCTGTTCGGGGCGTCCAGGGCGCATGCCGGTCGGTCCGTCGCGGTCGTTCGCCGCGGGGTGGGGCGGTGAGCGGCTGTCCGGGGTCGGTGCCGGGGCGGCAGGGCGGGAATCCTTCCGGATCGGTGAGGTCCTGGTCCGGGCCGGGGCGAGGCGCACAGACCGGTCAGGAGGTCCCGCAGTTCGTCGGCTCCGCGTGACCCTCCGGGGGTATCCGTCGTCCGCTCACCCCATGGTTCTCTTCCTCGCGTCGGGCATGCGTGCCGGTGCCGGGCGAGGGCCCGCAGCCGTCGGACGACCGGCACTGCGGGGCCGTCTCTTCCTTGCGTGTCCCCCACGACGGGCCGTCGTCGGGTCCGGTCGGCACCGACACGGTGAACGGCGCGTAGTCGTTGGGGTTTTCGCACACCGTGAACCCGGCGGAGACCAGGATCGCGGTGATCGCCGAAAGCATCGCCTCCATCACGACCTGCTGGTGGAGGAGCGCCGGGTCGTCCGGGAGGTTGAGTTCGGCCGCGCGCAGCACACGGCTCTCCAGCCGTGGGCTGGAACGCCAGCCCACGGACACCCCGCCTGCGTCGTCGTCGAATCCGTCGACGGTGACCTCGGCGCCCTGTGACAGTCCGGGGTACAGCCCCGGCACCACCACCGGCAGACCGGCGGCCACCAGTTCGTCCCGCACCCGGGCCGCGATGCGTTCCCGCTCGGCCACAACCCCAGGACTCGCTTTTTCCAGCACCGGGACAGCCTACGGGCTGTCCGTCCCACGTTCCCGGGCCCGGTTCTCGTAGCCCGGGGCGGGTCGCTCCCCGCCGACCGGCTTGCGCACGTCTGGCGCCCGGCGTCCCGGCGGCTCGGGCATGCTCAGCCGTTCAGCCCGGCCTCCCGCTTGCGCCGAAGCAGTACGTAGTCGCTGAAGAGGTGCCGGCTCCGGTCGAGCAGTTCCCCCACCTCCGCGTCGCCGAGGCGCGTGTCCGCCGACGGATGCCAGCGCTGCACGGACTGCCCCGCCCAGGTGCGCAGTTTCGCATCCGGGTCCTCCAGCAGCCCGACCGACGCCCGCAGCGCCACGATCCCGCCGCACGCGTCGAGCAGCCGGAACGCGGCGAGCCGGACGTGCCGCGGCCGTTCGGAGCCGGTGCGTTCCAGCAGCCAGTCGGCGGGCAGCTTCCCTGCCGACGGCAGCAGGGCAGTGACCGTCTCGCGCACGACGCCCGGGGCGGGGTCGTCGAGGAGTGGCCGCAACTGCTCCGTGTCCGCGAGGTCCAGTACCCGCAGTCCTGCCACCGCCCGTGCCCGTACCCCGGGGACCGGGTGTGCGAGGAACGGCCGCAACAGCCCGGCGTCCGCACGGTTCCCGCACTCGGCCAGTCCGATGACCGCGCCGGGGAGCGACGCGAGGCCGTCCGGTGCCGTGCACTGTTTCCGGTACCAGGCCTCGGGATCACCCCCGTGCTGTCGTACGACGTACCTGGCGCAGGCACGCACCAGTGCGGACCGGTCGCCGAGGAACGGCTCCGCCCGTTCCGGCCGTCCCGCCCGGCGCAGTGCGGTGACACCGGCCGAACGGGTACGCGGGTTGCGCGCGGTCAGCAGTGGCGGCAGCACGTCCTCGTAAGCTGCCTCGGCTTCCTCGTCCTCCTCGTCGCGCAGAGCCGTGAGTGCCGCCGTGGCGCACAGGTCCTGGACCACGGTGTCCTCGTCCCGGGCGGCCGCGCGGGCCAGTTCGGCGGGGCCGAGCAACCGGCCGGCGACGGCCAGCCGGTACGCGAATCGCCGCACGACGCGGTCGGGAGCGGTGAGAAGAGCCGCGAGCTGTCCGTGGGACGCCCGGCTCAGGACCTCTTCGAGCACCTCGACGCCGAAGGCTCCTCTGTCCCGGCGGCCGACGCGCAGGATCAGCGGCGCGAGACCGGCGGCGGAGTCCACGTCCAGGGTCCCGCGCAGCAGCGCCCGGGCGTGCTCGCGGACCGGTGCGGCCCAATCGGCGCAGCGGATCACGATCAACGGCAGCAGACCGGGGTACCGGGGCGACCGGCGCATCGCCTCCTGGCGGATCCGCCCGTCGCGGTGGCAGAGGGCGAGTGCGAGCCGGGGCTCGTCGAGCCGGGTCGGGTCGGCGGGCAACGGGTCGGTGCGCTCCCACTCCGGCCGGAACCGCGAACGGTGCCAGACCCCTTCACGCACTGCCGTGTCCAGTGCGAGCCAGCTGTCGGGGTCGTCGGCATCGAGCACGTCCCGCAGCGGTGCGCCTCCCGCGAGCCGCACCGCTGCCGCTTCCCGGTCCCCGGTTTCCTTGCGCATTTCCGCCCCTGTCCAGCAGTCGTACCGGGTGATCATAGGCAGTGGGGTACGCGCGGGCACCGGGATTACGAGGCCCCCGGTCCGCCGCTCCCCCTCCGTCCCGGCTGCCGGAGGCCGATGCCGTACCCCGGTACCGCCCGCGGGCCGTGGGCGCGGTCAGGGGCAGGGACAGGGGTTCACCGGGTGAGGAAGTCGAGCAGGATCTGCCGGCTCGTCTGCGACGTCAGGCTCCCGTACGCGTCGTCGAAGGCGTGCTCCGCGAAGGGGAGTTGCTCGACCGTGGTGTCGACGTCCTCGGTGCGCAGCGCCGTCGCGAGGTCGTCCACCGTGGACGGCGTCGCGCTGCGGTCCCGGTCCCCGACGACGAGCAGTGTGCGCTGCAGCCCCTTGGCGACCTGGTTCGTCGGCGACACCTCGCGGTAGCGGTCGGGGTACTCGCGGGGCGTGCCGCCGGTGAACAGTTCGGCCGCCTCGCGCGTGCCTGCGACGTCGTGCCGCCACATGTCGGTCACGTCGGTGCCCGGGTAGAAGCCGACGACCGAGTGCGGTGCCTTCGGTGTCCGGCCGTCGGTGGCCTTCAGGGTGGCGTTCCGCAGGCGGTAGGCGGTGTCCATGGCGAGTGTGCCGCCGGCCGACATGCCGCCCATCGATATCCGGTCGGCGTCGATGCCGTACTCGCCGGCGTGGTCCTCGGCCCAGCGCAGCGCGGTGACGAGGTCCTGGGGTGCCTTGTTCCAGGTCGGGCGGTCGGGGGTGGCCAGGCGGTAGTCGACCGCGAGCACGGCCACTCCGCGATCGGCGAGCCAGCGGCCCGTGCCGCGCAGGTCGCTCTTGTCGAAGGTGTGGAAGCCGCCCGCGTGTGCGAGCACGATCGCCGGGACCTTGTGCTGCGCACCGGCCCGTGCGCCCTTGGGCAGATAGACGTCCGCCTTCAGGCGCTCACCGTCGCGCACCGCGTAGGTGGGGGTGGCGTCCGGAGCGGCGTCCGGGTAGCCGAGTTCCGTGAGGACGTCACCGAACGAGACGTTTGCCCCGGCGTTCTTCGCCGCTGTGAACTGGACGGCTCCGATGGCGAGGGCGCCCGCCGTGGCCAGTGCGGTGAGCACGGTCAGGGCCCGGCCCCAGCGTACGAGCCCACAGCGCCACGCCAGTACTCCCGGAGCGACCCCGACGAGTCCGAACAGGGCCATGTGGAACGGGTACTGCCCGCCGAGGACGGGGCCGATGACCCCGATCTTCGGTATCGCCGGTACGTACGCCCCGAGCACGATCACCGCGACGAGGAACGCGAGGAACGACGCGAACACGGCCAGGGCCGCGCGGAGTGTGCGACGCAGCGGGCCCGGCCGGGTCACGGTCCGGGGCCCGGGGCCGGTGGTGGGCTCGGGCGACGCTGATCGTGCGGACGCGGACATGGTGCGGCTCCTGTGCGGTGGGGAAACGAAGGGTGGTGTGCCGGGGAGCGGTCTCCTGCTGCCGCTGTTCCCGACGCACCACCAGCGTCGCGCCACGCACCCCCGCCGGGCGTCCCGCGCCGGAGCCAACCTTCCGCCTGGCTCTGCGGAGGGACGGCCTCAGGCGGACGGTGCGCCCGGTACCACGAGCCCGCTCTCGTACGCGTGGACGGCCGCCTGTGTGCGGTCGCGCAGCCCCAGCTTCATGAGGATGCGCCCGACGTGTGTCTTGACCGTCTCCTCGGCGATGGTCAGGCGCTGTGCGATCTCCTCGTTGGACAGGCCGAGCGCGACCTGGCACAGCACCTCGGTCTCCCGCGGTGTCAGCTCCTCGACGCGCACTCCGGCGGCCCGCCGCGGGCCGGCGGTGACCCGGGCGTACTCGGTGATCAGCCGCATCGTCAGGCCGGGCGCGAGCAGGGCTTCACCGGCCGCGACGACCCGGACGGCCTGGGCGAGCTGGTCCCCGGAGGCGTCCTTGAGCAGAAAGCCGGAGGCTCCGGCGCGCAGGGCCTCGTAGACGTACTCGTCGAGGTTGAACGTGGTCAGGATCAGGATCCTCGTCCGGCTGCCCGGCCGTGCCGCGATGCGCCGGGTGGCCTCGATGCCGTCCATGTTCGGCATGCGGATGTCCATCACGACGACGTCCGGGGCCAGCTCGTCGGTCCGCTCCACCGCCTGCACGCCGTCATCGGCGGTGGCCACCACCTCGATGTCGGGCTGTACGCCGAGCAGGACGGAGAAGGCGTCGCGCACCATCGCCTGGTCGTCGGCGATCAGCACTCGGATGGTCATGGGGCGGGCTCCTCGGCGTACGGCGGGACGGGAAGGGCGGCAGTGACCTCGAAACCGCCGTCTGGGGTGGGCCCCGCGGACAGTTCGCCGCCGAGCATCGTGGCACGCTCGCGCATGCCGGTGAGGCCGTGTCCCGCGCCGGGCGAGGGTGCGGCCGGACGTGTCGCGGGGGTGTTGGCGATGCGCAGGCGCAGTGTGCTGCGGCCGTGGTCGACGTGGACGGTGGCCGTGGCACCGGGTGCGTGGCGCAGCGTGTTGCTGAGCGCCTCCTGCACGATGCGGTACGCGGACAGCTCGACCCCGGGCGGCAGCGGACGCGGTGTGCCCCCGGTGTGCGCGGTGACCGGCAGGCCCGTGGCGTGCACCGACGCCAGCAGTGTGTCGAGCTGGGCGAGCGAGGGTTGCGGGGCGGTGGCCGGCGGTTCGTCGCCGGACGGCTCGGCCCTCAGCAGACCCAGCAGGCGGCGCAGCTCGCCGAGCCCTTCCTGGGCCGTGGCCCGGATCGATGCGAATTCGGTGACCAGGGCCTGTGGCGGGTCCGGTACGCGGTGCGGCGCGGCGTCCGCCTGGATGGAGATCATCGACATGTGATGCGCGACGACGTCGTGCAGTTCGCGGGCGATCCGGGCGCGTTCCTCCAGGACGGTGCGCAGTGCCCGCTCCTGGGCGGTGGCCGCGATCTGTTCGGTGAGCCGGGCCCGGTCCTCACGCCGCCCGCGCGCCACCGCACCGATGAGCAGCGCGAATGCGAAGAGCACGAAGCCGAACCCCGCGAGCGACCACGAGCCCACCGCCGCCCCCGCCAGTTCGAGGATCAGCATCACGAGCCCGCTGATTCCCGTGGCCAGGGCGGCCGAGGGTGTCGGGACCCGCAGCGCCAGCAGGAACAGGACGCAGGCCTGGACGGCCCATGCCCACAGCTCGTTGTCGGGCGTGGGCGGATGCCCCAGGACGATCCCGACGGCGAGTCCCGTCGACAGCCACCAGGCGGGCACCGGGCGGCGCAGCGCCACCACCAGGGTGGCCGAATGCGCCACGGCCAGCAGGCGTGCGGTGGTGTCCGCGCCGGTGGCGGCCAGGGCGACGGCGGTGAGCACCACCAGGGCGTGCGGCAGCAGGCGGAGGCTGCGGGGCCAGGCCATGGGCGGCAGTGGCTGGGACCGTGCGGTCAGCAGGTCCGCCCGTGGGTGCCATGCGGTCGGGCGCCGCGGCGGCGCAGGGGCTGCCAGGCCCTCCACGTAGTCGCACATGGGGGCATTATCGGGCATTTCTGATCCTTCGTGCCGGGTGAGGAGATCCCGGCCCGACACTAGGAGGTGTCGGGCCGGGCCCACGTCCTCCTCGGGAGCCCATCCGGCGCGTAGCTCCGCAGAGCTACGCGCCGCAGGCCCGGCGCACGGGCCCGCGCCACGGGCCCGGCACACGGCTGGACCCGGCGCCCGGCGCGCTCGCTCGCGGTTTCGGTACGGGAGAGCGCGAGGGCCGGTGGTCCGAGTAGCCTCGCCCCGTGGTGGATGAAGAGCGGTACGCCCGGTACCGGGAGGACTCGAAGGCACTGGCGGCGATCGGGAGGCATGTCGACGCCCAGGTCGGCCGTGTCACGGTGCGACTGCCCAGGGCTGTGGCCGAGGCCGCGGTGGACGCCTGGGAGCGCGACGAGTCGGGTGACCTCGGTGAGGAGAGCCATGAGCAGTACGCGTTGCGGGACCGGGCCGGCGATCTGGCACTGATCGGCCTCGTGATCTCGGAGCGCGGCCGCCGTGAGGGGGAGGATGTCGTGATCGACCTGGATGTCGTCTCCGCGGGGGCAGCCGTGCGGGCGTCGTTGTAGTCGGGCCGCGCGGGCGGTGGCGGCGGACCGGTACGGATTCCCTTGCCGAAGCGGAGGGTTTCGCCTGCCGGAGCAGCGGGTCGCGGACGTGTGCCGCTGCCAGGCCGTGCGCCGGAATCGAATCCCGTGCGCAGGGTGTCGGCATGCCGCTGAGCCGCACAGCCCTTTCGTCCGGGCGCCCGATCGAGCTCACCGGGCTGCGGATGTCTCCGGCCTGCGGAGGGATGCTGGAGGGCTACCCGTGCAAGCCCGTCGACGACATGAAGGCAAGGAGCCTCCGGCAGCGGGCTGACCGTGCGTTTCCCTCCACGCCGGCCTCGCGCTTCGCAGCATTCGCCGGGAGGAGCCGGCCCAGGACCACGAGCTCCGGCGAAGGGCGCCGATCGCAGCCGCTCCTCGACAGCAGCGATGAGGACGGCCGCCTCGTGGCGGACCGCCGACTTGTCGTATTGCGCGGCGACGGCGCAGCACGGCTCCGGTACTCTTCCCGCCCGTCGAGGTGTCCGTCGGCGTGCTCTCCGGGACCGGGATCCCGGCAGCACCGACGCGTTCGGCCAGAAGGGCAGCCGCTTCCCGGCCCCGCCACGCCGTCGCCCACCACAAGGGGCCCGCAAAGCCCACCGCGTGGGACATCATCTGAAGATGAGGATCTGTCATGTTCAGGTTCAGGGGGATGGTGGGATGGCGGACACATGGGCGACAACCGTCTCGACCAACAGTGTCAGCACGCGTGCCGGCTTCGAATGGTGGTCGTCCATGGTCGCCGAAGCGGTCATTCCCGTGTCGATCAGGTGCGACCACATCGACTCCTTCGCGGGAGAAGCAGCCTCGCTGCAGCTCGCGCAGACCCAGGTGTCGGCATTCCGCTTCTCCCCCATGTCGGCCCGCCGCACCCCCACGCACATCCGGCGGGCGGACCCCGAGTCCTACTTCCTCTTCCTGGTCCACGACGGTCCGATCGGATTGGAGCAACGGCGCAACAACACCCTGCTCAGGGCCGGCGACATGGCCCTGTTCGACTCCTCCCATCCTCTGGCCTGCGAATTCAAGGGCACCGAGCAGCCCCCTCGGGTCACTCTGATCCGGCTGCCCAGGACCGCGTTACCGCTTCCCTCCGACCGGACGGACGAACTGGTCGCAACTCTTCTGCCCGCCCGGACCGGATCGGGAGCGCTCCTCGCGTCCTATCTCACCGGGCTGCGGGAGCAGGCCCCGCATTGCGACGAGGCAGAGCTGCTCCGCCTGGGGAGCGTGGGATTCGACCTGGCCACCGCGTTCCTGGCCACACGGATCGAGGCCACGGCGGGGCTTCCCTCGGACACCCGACGCCAGGTCCTCCTGGCCCGCATCCACGCCTTCATCGACCGCAACCTCGGCGACCCCCGCCTCACACCGGCCCACATCGCGGCGCACCATCACATCTCCGTCCGCACCCTGCACCAGCTGTTCCGTACGGAGGCGAACACCGTCGCGGCCACCATCCGCCGACGACGCCTGGAACGCTGCCGGGCCGACCTCGCCGATCCCCGGCAACGCAGCCGGCCGATCGGCGCGCTGGCCGCGCGGTGGGGTTTCCTGGCGGCGGCCGAGTTCAGCAAGGCGTTCCGGGCAGCCCATGGGATGACTCCCACGGAATTCCGTCACGAGGCCGCACGGCGGGCGCAGGATGCACCGGAACACAACTGATGCTGCGCCGATCCCCAAATTCCATCACGCCCTCCGTGCCACGGTGAGATCGAACGGTTCAGCATCACCGCACACGCCATGCGCAATATCGATCTGCGGTTCACGCGGTGTTCCCGCGCGAATCCCTGCTTCCGTGGAGGAAAGATGAAACGCTGTCTGGCACCGGTGGCCGGATTACTGCTCGTCCTGGCCGGGGCTTCCGTCGCCGCGGCCTCGCCCGTCGAGCCCGCGGCCCCGGCAGCGGCGACGCAGCCGCGACAGGCACCCGACGGCCCGGTAGTGGTGACACAGGGCGGGACCGGTTCCCCTTCGGTCTCGATCCGGCACGCGAACTACTGCGACAACTTCGTCAACTACGGCACGTCGTGGAGAGCGAACTGCAACGTCGACTACGGGAGCTCCGGATCATGGACCCAGTGCTCGGACGGTACCGAGATCTGGGGCCCGCTGGTCGGTCCGGGCTACTGGATCTTCGGCGGTAGCTGCTCCGGCCACGGCAGCGTGCGGGACTGGGGAGTCTACGACGGCTGAGAACCCCACAAGTGCATTCCTCCTGTTGCTCCCCTTCATGGCCGCGCCGTAGGAAACGAGGCGGGTCCGTGACCGCAGCGGATCTTTTCGATCACGTGCGGGTGCGAGAGGGAAAGGGACACGGGACAAGGGGCCGCCTCCGCTCTCGCAGCGGTGGCGGCCCCTCTGGTCGCCCGGGAGGTGCCCCGCGCGCACCGTGCCACCGCGAGTCGCGCGCCCCTCACCGGGCCGGGCCAGGGCCTGCGCGCCGCGGTCGATGCCATCCGCGGTCGACGCCATCCGCGGTCGACGCCATCCGCGACCGGCCCCATCAGCGCCTCGGCCACATCGAGAGCGCATGCGACCGCTCCGACGACTGACGTGCATACGGCGGCAGCCGGAAGTGCTCGGGGCAGTGGACCCGAAGCCATGGTGCGGCGATGAGCAACGATTCCCTTCCCGGCCGCACCGTCCGTCCCGTTCCGCCGACCTCCGATCACGCGGGACTACCGTTCCCCTCGGCGTCGGATCCCGAGGTCCGGCGGCCCCCGGCCTCGCCCCGGTTCCCTGCCAAAGACGCAAGAAGCCCGCCCTCGGGTGGCGGCCGGGGCCACCACCTGAACCGGCTGATTCGCGCGGCGGCCCGCCACCGGACGAAGTGGATCCGCTTCCGCCGCCCGTTCGATCGGGTCTCCGGTCGATCCGGTCTCCGGGCAATCGACCATGGCAAATGTTGACGGCAAGTCAATTCTGCTGAAAAACACTCACTTGAGGCCACGAAACGGAGGGCCGTCTTGCCGCCCGGCTCGACACCCTGGTGTGATGACCCATTCGGACCGGCAGGACTGGGAGCATCGGCATTCGTGGGGTGGCGGCAGGGCCGCTCCAGGGCCCGCTGGAGGGAAACGTTTCATGAGCGAGAACACAGGGGAACTGAGAGTACGGTTCCGGATTCTGGGCTCGTTCGAATGCTGGGACGGGTCGGAGCGCGTTCGGGTGGGTGGCCCCGTGCACGAGAAGGTGCTGGTCACTCTGCTGCTGGAACCCCAGCGCGTGCTTCCCGTCTTCCGTCTGGTGGAAGCCGTCTGGGACGAGAACGCGCCCGCCACCGCTGCCCACCAGGTGCGCAAGGCGGTGGCGGAGTTGCGTCAGCGCATCCCCGACGGACGCAATCTGATCGTCACCGAGGGCCCGGGTTACCGGGCGCTCACCACACCCGACCAGGTGGACCTCAGCAGGTTCACACAGGGGCTGAAACAAGCCAGGGAGGCCACTGCCGCCGGACAGAACGCGCTCGCCGCCACGGCGTTGCGCGAGGCGCTGGAGTTATGGCGGGGGCCGCTGCTGTCGGGCAGCGGCGGCTCGGTGCTCGCCGCCGCCTCCGCGGCCCTGGAGGAACGGCGCCTGACGGCCGTCGAGCAACTCTTCGACCTGCGGCTCGATTCGGGAGAGAACGGTGAACTGATCGGTGAGCTGAGGGAGTTCATCGACGCACACCCGCTGCGCGAGACCCTGCGCGGCCAGCTGATGCTCGCCCTCTTCCGCTCCGGCCGCCAGGCGGAAGCCCTGGAAGAGTTCGCCAAGGTCCGCGAGTTCCTGATCGACGAACTCGGTATCGGTCCCGGCGACTCGCTCACCGAACTGCACAACGCCATCCTGCGCAACAGCCCCGAACTCGCCGCCCCGCCCCAGGCCACCGTCGCCCCGTTCACCCCGGAGGGCAAGCCCTCCACCCTCCCCTACGACCTGCGCGACTTCACCGGCCGTGAGGAGGAGGTCCGCGAACTGCTCGGGTTCGTCGCGGAAGCCCCCGGTACGGGGCCCCTGATCATCGCCATCGACGGCATGGGCGGCAGCGGCAAGACGTCACTCGCCGTACGGGCCGCCCATCAACTCGCCGACGACTATCCCGACGCACAGCTCCACATCGACCTGCGCGGGTTCACTCCCAGCGGGCAGCCCCTCAGCGCGGGCGCCGCCGCCGAGGCACTGCTGCGGGCGCTCGGCGTACCGGGCGACCGCATCCCGGACGACGCGGAGGGCCGCATCGCCCTGTGGCGGCGCACCATGAGCACCCACCGCATGATTCTGCTGCTCGACAACGCCCTGGACGAGTCCCAGGTGAGGCCGCTCCTCACCTCCCCCACCGAAACCCTCGTACTCGTCACCAGCCGCGCCCTTCTCGTGGACCTCGACGCCGCACACACCGTCTCGCTCGGTGTCATGCCGCCCGGCGACAGTGTCGCCCTCGTCGAGGGGGTCCTCGGCCCCACCCGCGCCCGCGCCGAGCCGGAGGCCGTCGCGCAACTGGCGGAGCTCTGCGGTCACCTTCCGCTCGCCCTGCGCATCGCGGCCGCCCGGCTGCGCAAGCGTCCCCGCTGGACCGTCCGCTACCTCGTCGACCGGCTCCGCGACGACGCCCACCGGCTGGCCGAGCTCAACTCGGGCGAGCGCAGCGTCGAAGTGACCCTGCGGCTCTCCTACGAGGGCCTGACGGCCGAGACCCGGGAGGCGTTCAGGATGCTGGGCCAGCATCCCGGGACCGAGATCGACGTGTACGCGGCCGGTGCCCTGCTCGACAAGAGCGCGCGGGACGCGGAGGGGGTCCTGGAGTACCTCCTGGACATGCACCTGCTCCAGCAGCACGAGACCGGTCGCTACGCCTTCCACGACCTGGTCCGCAGTTTCGCCCAGAACCTCTCGCGCGGCAGTGCGCGCCCCGCTCCCGAATCCGGCGGTGCGAACGCGGGCGCGGGTGACGAGGAGGCCGCGCGCGCCGTGCGCCGGCTCCTGGACTTCGCCCTGGCCGCGACGGACGCCGCCTGCGACATGCTCTTCCCCGGACGTGCCCGGATAAGCCGCCCCGAGTTCCGGTCGGCCGCCGAGCTCCCCCCGCTCGACACCCCGGACCGGGCCCGGGAATGGCTGGAGCGGGAGCAGGACTCGCTGATGGCCGCCGTCTCGCTGGCGTACCGCTGGGAACTGGACAGTCATGTGGGGCTGCTCGCCGCCAACGTGGTCTTCCCCCTCGACCTGCGTGGCCGGCTGGAGGAGTTCCGGGAGCTGAGCCGTACCGCGATCACCGCCGCCCGTCGGCTGGGCGATCCGGCCCTGTTGCGGCTGAGTCTGTCCAACCTCTCCGTGGCCTGCTGGAAGCTCGGGCGCTTCGAGGAGGGGATCGAGGTGGCGGAGGAGGCGTTCGAACTGGCCGTCGGTCTCGCCGACCAGCGCGGCGAGGCCAAGGACACCGGCGTCCTGGGCCTCCTGCTCAGCGCGCTGGGGCGGTACCACGAAGCGCTTCCCCGGCTGCAGCAGTCCATCTCGATCAAGCGGGAGCTCGGGGCGGAACGTGCGGAGGCCGAGTCCTTGACCAACCTGAGCAACCTGTACTCCGAGTGGGGACGCTTCCCGGAGGCGGTGGAGGCGGCCACCCGTGCCATCACGCTCTCCCGTGGCATCGGTTCCGTCGACAAGGAGGTCGAAGGGCTCACGGAGCTGGCGATCGCCAGGCTCGGCATGGGCGAGGTCGACGCGGCCGCCGATCTGCTCGGCCGGGCCCGCAAGCTGGCCGTGGACGTCATGTCGCCCGCCGACATGTCCTTGCTGCTCGCCCTGTCCGCCGAGGCCGCCGACCGGCTCGGCGAGAGCAAGTCGGCCACCGAATGGGCGGAGTCGGCGCTGCAGTTGGGAGATCTGAGCGGCGCACCGATGCGCGAGGCCGCCATCCGCAACATCGTCGGCCGGCTGCACACCCGCAACGGCCGCTACTCCCTCGCCCTCGACCTCCACCAGCACGCCCATGACGCGGCCTCCGGCGTCGGTTACCGGGTGGAGGAGGCGCACGCGCTGGCCGGTATGGCGCACGCCCTGGAGCACCTCGGCGACCACGGTTCGGCCCGGGTCCACCGGGAGACGGCGAACAAGGCGTTCGAAGCCATGGGAATTCCCGCGGCCCGAGCGGCCTGACGGGGCTTCCTCTCCAGGCTGCGGCCGAGTACCACTGCCGCGCGGCCGGTTCCCGGCATCCGCATCACCGACGCGAGGAAGGCCGATGCCGCGCTCTCCTCGGCAGAGAGCGGGGCACCGGCCTTCCGGCGGGGGCTGTGCGACGCCAGGTATCAGGCGGCGAAGTTGGGGCCCTCGCCGCTGGGCGCGGGACCGACGTTCGGACCCTCGCCGGAGCTCGGTCCCTCACCGACGTTCGGTCCCTCACCGTCGTTCGGGCCTTCGCCGTCGGACGCGGGGACCACGTTCGGGCCCTCGCCATCGGATGCGGGGCCGACGTTCGGACCCTCACCATCAAGCGCGGGGACCACGTTCGGACCCTCGCCGGAGCTCGGCACTATCGGCGTGCTGTTCGGGCCTTCGCCGACGTTCGGGCCCTCGCCCGTGTTCGGGCCTTCGCCGGTGTTCGGGCCCTCGCCCGTGTCCGCGCCGGCGGCCTCGAAGCCGGTGGTCTTCAGGACCAGGTGCGCGGTGGCCGTGGAGTCGAGCTCGGCGCCACCCGTGAGGTTCGCCGTGGCGGCAGCGCCGCCGACCGCGAGAACGGCCGCCGTGAGGACTCCCGCCATCGTGAGCACCGAGTTCCGCATCTGAATCCCGCCTTCTGGAGTGGTCCTGCCTGGGCTTTCCTGCTGACAGGAATGACTTTGGCGTGCCTCGCTCCCGGGTTGTTCCGCTTCGGTTACCGGCTCCCTCCTGCGACCGGGAACACAGCGGGAAACCCCGGGAATCCCCGGGAATCCCGCACCGTCGGGCGCGGTGGGGCCCGTGTCCGGGGAGCAGCGATCCGGAGGCCGCCCATGCAGAACGCCCGGCCGGGGTTTCCCGGCCGGGCGTTCTGCACGGACCTCTCGTGAACCCTTCTCGACTCCCCTCGTCGCCCCTTGGAGGACCGCCCCGTCCGGCGGGTCATCACCCGGACGAGAGGGGCCTGGTCAGACCCGGCTTTCGAGGACGGCCGCCGTCCGGGCGGCCAGTTCGGCGGGCGTGAGAGCGGTGAACAGGACGTGTCCGTCCCGCACCTCCCGTACGTCCGCGAGTGCCGTGATCCGGTCCGGTGTGCCGGACGGATCGGGCAGTGGGACGGCGGCGGCGCAGCCGACCATCGCCGGCGCCTCCGGGGGTCTGCCCGACAGGGCGCGTACGAGTTCCCGTTCCGGCACGAGTCCCGTGGTCAGCTCGATCAGCCGGGAGGTGGGCCAGCTCGCCTGCCGTGGAAGCGACTCGATGACACGCGGTCCCTGGTCGGTGCGGGCGATGCGGGTGAAGGCATAGCCGAACTCGTACCCGGCCAGGTCCAGGAGGCCCGTGGCCAGGGCCCGGATCTCCGCTTCCTCCTGCCTGGTGATGGGCGCGGGGAAGGTGTGGAGGGGGGTGTCCTCGCGCACCGCGCCGGTGGTCTCGTTCCTGGTGCCCGGTTCGGGCCCGGAACCGGCACGGGACGCTCCCCTGCCCGTGAAACGCAGCTCGACGATGCCGGTGACCCGGTGCATCCCCTCCGCCGTCAACGTCTCCACGCCGTACTCGATGTCGTACGGCGGTGGCCCGTCCTCCGGTCCGGTGGGCAGCGTCAGCGCCTCCCATTGGGGGCCGCTGCGCGTCATCAGGCCCCTGATCTGCGACGCGTCGGCGAGCAACCGGGCCGCGGCCGCCGGGTTCGGGGACACGCCGAGGCATTCGGCCGTCTCCAGTACGGCGGGCAGGGTACTCGCCTCTCCGCAGGCGATCAGCATGCCCACCCGGTGGGTGCGGACGGTCTCCGCCAGGTGGTCGCGCAGCCGGTCGTCCGTGAAGCCGGCCGTGTCGGCGACCGTGACGACCTGGAATCCGGCCTCTGTCGCCGCAGTCACCAGCCGGGGCGTCGGACAGACGAGGAGCAGGGAGCGCGGATCGGAGGAACTGGATCCGGCGGGTGCCGTCACGGCTGCTGTCCCCCGGTGTCCTGCGGGGCGGACAGCGCGGTGGCGTCGGCCTCGGGCGGTGTGTCGGCGAGCAGGCCGCCCTTCCCCCAGTGGCCGGGGTCCACATCCCGCACGATGACGGTGACGGCCTCCTCGGGGCACCCCGCTATCCGGGACACGCAGGCGGTCAGCTCACCGACCAGTTCCTGGCGTCGGGCACGGTCGTTGCCTTTCCACCAGTCAACGGAAATCACAGGCACGGGAAGCTCCTCTGTTCGCAGTGGGACATCTGGACGGGGTGCGGCCGACCGGTGGGCCGGTGTGCGGCCGACCGGGGGATGCACAGGCGAGTGTGGGCGCGGCCGTTCCCGTATGTTTCCCGCCGCGTTCCCTCTTGGTTCCGTCGGGGGCGGCAGCGGTCCCGACGAGCGGGAACGGGCCGGGACTCCGGCGGGAAGGCGGCCCGGCAAGCTCCTTTCCAGTCAAAGGCCCGCCCCGCCACTGGAGCCACGATGAGCCTGCTCAGTCCGACGAAACCGGAGTCGAATCCGTCCTCCGGCCCCGCGTCCGCCCCCGCCCCCGCCACGGGCTCCGGGGCGGCGGGTGCCGCCCCCTCCGCAACCCCCGCCTCCGCGACCCCCCGCCTCCTGTCCGCCCTCCGTGAGGACCTCGGCGTCGTCGTGGCCCGGGACCCGTCCGTGCGGAGCAAGAAGGAAGCCGTCCTGCACCCCGCGCTCACCGCGCTGTGGGCGCACCGGATCGCTCACCGCCTGCACAACCGCGGTCTGCGGATCCCGGCCCGGCTGCTGGCCCGGTGGGCACGCCGGGTGACGGCCGTGGAGATCCATCCCGGCGCGGTGCTGGGCCGTCGGGTCTTCATCGACCACGGTGCCGGCGTGGTGGTCGGTGAGACCGCCGTCATCGGTGACGACGTGACCATGTACCACCAGGTCACCCTCGGCGCGGTCGGCTGGTGGAGCGACAACAAGCGGCCCGAGGGCGACCGCCGCCACCCCGTCGTCGGCAGTGGTGTCATCCTCGGCGCCAACGCCACCGTCCTCGGCCCGGTGACCGTCGGCGACCGTGCGGTCATCGGCGCGCAGGCCCTCGTCAACAAGGACGTCCCCGGCGGTGCCCGGGTGCTCGCACCCACCGCCGTCATCAAGGAGCCCGGCCGGCAACCGGAGCTGATGGAGGACGTCTTCACCGTCATCGCCTCCGCGGGTTCCTGGTGAACCGTCATCACCTCCGCGGGCTCCGGGTGAACCGTCACCGCCTCCGCGGGTTCCTGATGAACCGTCATCGCTTCTGCGGGTTCCTGGCGCCCCGTCCGGACTCCGTGCCGACCGACTCCCCCGATTGCGAGAGATGAGAACCGTGTCGACCACCGCACAGGCCCTCTCGGCCCACATCGCCCCCGTCCGCCCGGCCGTCGCCTCGCGCATCGAGGACCTCGTCGGCTCCACCCCGCTGCTGGAACTGCGTCTGCGCGACCTGGCGCCCGGTGCGCGGGTGCTGGCGAAGCTGGAGTCCGCCAACCCGATGTCGTCCAGCAAGGACCGGGCCGCCCTCTACATGCTGCGTGCCGCCGAGGAGCGCGGCGCGCTGCGGCCCGGTGGCACCGTCGTCGAGGCCACTTCCGGGAACACCGGGATCTCGCTGGCCGCGTTCGCCGCCTCGCGCGGTTACCGCTGTGTCATCGTGCTCCCGGACAACGCCACGGCCGAGCGGGTCAAGCTGCTGCGCGCCTTCGGTGCGGAGATCGTCCAGACACCGAGCGCGCTGGGCTACCCGGGAGCGATCGCCGAGGCGGAGCGGCTGCACGCGGCCACGCCGGGCTCCTGGTTCCCGTGCCAGCACGAGAACCAGGACAACGTCCTGGCGCACTACGAGACCACGGGCCCCGAGATCCATTCCGCGGTGGCGGCCACCGGCCGCCGCATCTCGGCCTTCGTCTGCGGCGTCGGCACCGGGGGCACCCTCACCGGTGTCGCCCGCCACCTCAAGGAGCAGGACCCGGACGTGCGGGTGGTGGCCGTCGAGCCGGAGAAGTCGCCGATCCTGTCCCGGGGGTACGCGGGTCAGCACCGCATCCCGGGCCTCAACGGCGGTTTCGTCGCCGACACGACCGATGTCTCGCTCATCGACGAGGTGCTGACGATCTCCGACGAGGACGCCCTGCTCACCGCCCGCCGACTCGCCACCAGCCAGGGGCTGTTCACCGGCGTCTCGTCCGGCGCCGCCGCCCGTGCCAGTGAGATCGTCGCCCGCAGGGCCGAGTTCACCGACGGTGTGGTCGTGACGCTGCTGCCCGACACGGGCGAGCGTTACCTGAGCATGTGGGAGGCCTGATCATGAGCCACGCGATGTTCCGGGCGTACGCGGACGCGGTGAAGGCGGAGATCGGGGTCGCCACGACCACGCGTTTCATCGCTCTCGCGGAGACCACCGACGGACGGTTCGGGCTCTTCCACCACTCCATGCTGCCGGGTGCCGGCGGCGCCGCCCCGCACTACCACTCGCGCATCTCCGAGTCCTTCTACGTACTGACGGGCGAGGTCCGCCTGCACGACGGCACCGGCTGGCGCACCGCCAGGGCGGGCGACTTCCTGCACGTGCCGGAGAACGCCGTGCACGGTTTCCGCAACGAGAGCGACGCCCTCGCCGAGATGCTGATCATCTTCACTCCGGCCGAGCACCGCGAGGGGTACTTCGAGGGCCTGGCCGCTCTTCTCGCCGACGGCAACCGCCCGTCCCGCGAGGAGATGGTCGCCCTGATGGAGAAGTACGACCAGTTCGAGGTCGACGCCCCCGACACGGATCACGACCACCCGCACACGCACGGGGACGGACCCGCGCACGGAGACGTATCCGCGCACCACCACGGCCCGGGCGACACGCACCCGCACCACCACCACTGACCGACGGGGCACCATCCGCCCCGCCCCGTCTCCCCTAGGAGAAACACAGCATGAACCTCGTCAACTGGGGCCGTTTCGGCCTGCTGGCCGCCCTGTGGGGCTGCAGCTTCGCCTTCATCAAGATGTCCCTGGAGGCCTTCGCTCCCCTCCAGCTCGCCTCGGGGCGGCTGATCGTCGGCGCCCTGGTCGTCCTCGGCATCCTCGCCCTGAAGCGGATCTCCTTCCCCTCCCGGAAGCTCTGGGGGCACATCGCCGTCGCCTCCGTCTTCGGCAACGTCGTCCCCTTCACCCTCTTCGCCATCGGTGAGCAGCACACCACCGCGACCACGGCCGGGGTGATCCAGGGCGCGACTCCTCTCATCACACTGGGCGTCGCCGCCCTCGCGCTCTCCGAGGAGAAGCCGACGGCCCGCAAGGTGGCGGGCCTGGTCGGTGGGTTCATCGGGCTGATCGTGGTCGTCGGACCGTGGAACACCGATGGTTTCGGCACGATCGGCGGACAGCTCGCCTGTGTCGGCGCCGCGGCGAGCTACGCCGTCAGCTTCGTCTACATCCGCCGCTTCATCGGCCCCCACAAGCTGCCGGCGCTCTCCGTGACCGCCGCCCAGCTGAGCATGGCCGCCGTCATCACCGTGGTGGTCACCACGTTCATGACCGGCTGGACGCTGCACGGCGACCTCACCCTCAAGCCCCTGCTCGCCCTGCTGGTCCTCGGTGCCGCCTCCACCGGTATCGCGTTCGCCCTGCTCAACCGGCTGATCGCGGACGCCGGTCCGACCACGGCGTCCGGTGTGAACTATCTCGTTCCGGTGTTCTCCGTCGTCGTCGGGGTGCTGGCCCTGGGAGAGCCGCTGACCTGGAACGTTCCGGTGGGTGGTGTCGTCGTGATCGCCGCGCTCGCCGTCGCGGAGGGGCGTGTCTCCGCCCTGTCCCGGCGGGCGAAAGCGGTGCCGCCGGTGCCGGTCGCCGCCGCCCGCGTACCGGAGGAGTCCTGCCCGTAACGAGCCACGTCACAACACGGCACAACGCCGTGCGGCACGACACTGCGCGGCACGACACATCACGACACAACGCAGCACAACACACTGAGCCGGGGCCGGCGCGGACACCCTTCCAGGGGGTCCGCGCCGGCCCCGTTCCGTTGCGCATCCTCCCTCAACTTCCTTTACATGCAATGGAGTTGAATTCCCGATGAAGGGTCTTCCAGTACGGGAAGGTTCCCGGCCATCTCCTTCACCGCGGTAGCGAAGCGGGAGTACGGCGGGACCGGCCGGGGCGAAGTTGGGATCACAGGACGAGGACGGGGCCGCCCCTTCCACTCCTTCCCCGCCCTCCCCTCGTCTCCTCCTCACCTCCAAGGAGCCCTTCGCATGACGCGCACATCCGCCTCGGGAACCCTCGCCGCGTCCCCCCTCGGGGACGCCCGGATCGTCACGGCCGCCGAGTTCGTCTTCGCCCCGCTGCCCGGCCGGCGCACCACGCTCGCCACCCCGGTGAGCCCCGCCGCGGGCGCCACGCACGTCACCCTGCACGTCGTGCGCATCGCGGCGGGCGAGTCCTTCAGCCCGGACGGAAGCGTCGGGGAGGAGAACACCGCTGTCGTCTTCGACGGCCGCGGCACCGCGACGGTCGGCTCCCGCAGCCACCGGGTCGAACGGTCCCACGCCGTGTACGCGCCCACCGGGCAGGCCCTGGACCTCACGGCCGACGCCGAGGGGCTGACCGTCTACATCTGGCGCACACCGCTCGCGGCGGGCCGCCGGCCCGGCACGGACCCCGAACCCTTCTCCACCCTCTGGGACGAGACCACCCAGCTGCGCGGCTTCGGCGGCACCGGTCAGATCGCCCCCGACGGCGACCGCGCCACCATGAACTTCGTCTTCTGGCCCGGCAACGGCAGCAGCCAGCTCTGCCTGCACTGCGGCATCCAGCAGCCGGGCCAGACCTTCAACGTGCATCTGCACCCCGACAGCGACGAGGCGTTCATCGCCTTCGAGGGCATCGGCCAGATGTACCTGCGCGACCGCTGGATCGACGTCGCCGCCGGGGACGTCCTGTACGCGGCGCCCGGCGTCCTGCACGGGGCACGCAACCCGCACACCGGTCCCGACGCCCGTCGCTTCGTGACCTGCGGCGGTCCCAGCCCGTACGACCCGGCGCTCTACTCCGCCGCCGGTCTCTCCTCCGACGTCAGGTGATCTGAGCCATGTGCCGTATCCACGGATCCTTCCACGCCCGCACCACCGCCCAGGAAATGCGCCACGTCGCCGCCCTCCAGCACCACGGCGGGCCCGACGCCCAGTCCTTCGCCCAGCAGTCGGGGTGGGCCCTCGGCAACAACCGGTTGTCGATCATGGACCCCGAGGGCGGTGCCCAGCCCTACCGCCTCGGTGACATCACCGTCGTCTTCAACGGCGAGCTCTACAACCACGACCGGTTGCGCACCGAACTCATCAGGCAGGGCTTCCACTTCGAGGACCGGTGCGACGGATCGATCCTGCCGGCGCTCTACCTCACGTACGGCGAGCGGTTCGCCGAGCAGCTCGACGGCATGTTCTCCGTCGCCGTCATGGACCTGCGACGTGCCCCGCGCCTCGTGATCGCCACCGACGCATCCGGGATGAAACCGCTCTACTACCACTGGGAGGAGCGCAGCGGCCGCTTCCACTTCGCCTCGGAGCTGCCCGCCCTCCTCGGCTTCACCGACGTACGCCCCTACGAGGACGAACTGGGCCTGCACACCTACCTGTCGGCGAAGACCCCCTTCGGCCAGCGGACCATGTTCCAGGGCATCGACGTCCTGCCGCCGGCCGCCACCGCGGTCGTGACCCGGGAGGAGGGCCTCCGCCTCAGCACCCGGCGGATGGGGTACGAGTCCGCCCCGCCGGTCGCCGAGGAGCGCAGCCTCGCCCGGGCGGGCGAGGAACTGCGCGAGCTGCTGGCCCGCGAGGTCTCCCGGCTGCTCGTCGCCGACGCGCCGGTCGCCGCCATCACCTCCGGCGGGCTCGACTCCAGCCTGGTCACGGCGCTCGCCGCGCGTTCCCTGCACGACCGCGGCGCGTCCGGGGCGCTGCACACCTTCAACATCGCCTACACCGGCGACTGGCCCGGGGACGAGCGCGCCTTCGCCGCGGAGGTCTCCCGGCACACCGGCACGGTGCACCACCAGGTGGAGATCGACCCGGCCACCTTCCCGGACCTGATGGGCGACGTCGTTCGGCACCTCGGCCAGCCCAACGCCGATCCGATCACCCTCAGCACCTTCTCGCTCTTCCGGGCGGTCCGCGACGCGGGGTTCAAGGTCGCCCTGACCGGGGACGCCGCCGACGAACTCTTCGGCGGATACGCCCGCATGACGCAGGCGCTCGCCGCGCCCGAGGGGGCGGACTGGGCCGGTGCCTACCTGGACCACCTGGCCGCCGTCCCCCGTGCGCTGCGCGACGATCTGTACACCGCCGAGTACGCCGACCTGGTCCTCTCCCCCGGCATGTCGACCATGCCGCCGGGCCTCACCGACATGCTCGCGTACGGCACCGGCAGCCGGCTCCAGCGCATCTGCCGGATCGAGCAGCGCTACCGGCTTCCCGCGTACCACCTGCGCCGGGTCGACCATCTGTCGATGGCGAGCTCGGTGGAGGCCCGGCTCCCGTTCTGCCAGCCGAGCGTCGTGCGCTACGCGGCGACACTGCCCGACCAGCACCGCACCGTTCCCGGGGTCGGCGTCAAGCGCGCGCTGTACCGCGCCGCCGAGGGACTGCTGCCCGACAGCGTGCTGAACCGGCCCAAGCAGCCGTTCACCCTGCCGATCACGGCGATGCTGGCCCCCGGCCAGCGGCTGTGGGCGATGGCCCGCGACGTACTGTCCCCGCAGGCGCTGCGTTCCGACGGGCGGTTGCGGTACGAGGCCGTCGACGCCCTCTTCACCGAGCAGGCCGCCCGGCCGTCCGACAGCGTGTCCCTGGCGCTCTGGGCGCTGATGTCGCACCAGATGTGGCGCAGCGAGTTCTTCGGCAGGTCCGCCGGAACGGCTCCGCGCACGCGTGAACTGGCGGTGGCCACCGGATGAGCGTCTCCCTGGCCCGAGCGCACGGCGCGCCCTGTCCCACGGCCGTCCTGGACGGCCGCGACTTCCCCGAATCCGAACCCCAGCTGCTGGGCGCGCTGGCCGACCTGCGGGCCGAGATGTCCGGACAGGGCGCCGGCGACGTGCTCAAGAACGCCATCGTGCGCCCGTCCCGGCACCCACTGTTCGACCTCGACTACCGGTTCGTGCAGTCCCTTCCGCAGAGCCACGACAGCTTCGACCTGCGCGGTTCCTGCGGTCACTCGATCCTGGCCGCCGTCGAGGCGGCCGCCCGCACCGGCATGATCCAGCCGTTGGTACCGGGCTGCCGGGTCCGGGTCAACGTGCTCAACAACGGTGACAACGTGGTCTGCGAGACCGAGGAGACCTCCGACGGCGGCACCCGGTTCACCGCCCACTTCCTGTGCTCGCCGCCGCTGCGGCTGCCGGAGCTCCTGATGACGGGCGAACCGGTGACCCCGGTGTCCTTCGAGGGCCGGACCGTGCCCGTCTCGCTGGTGTCGATGGGCAATCCGTACGCCTTCGTCGACGCCTCGCACCTCGGGGCGGGCACTCCCGGGCGGCTCTTCGCGGACGACCCCCATCTGTTCGACGTCATGACCCGGCTGCGGATCGCGGTCTGCGAATCGCTGGGCTGGGACACCTTCGGTGCCTTCCCGAAGATCGCGGCCCTGCTGCCGCAGGAGGGCGGGGGGCTGTTCGTGCGGGCCGTGTCCGTACCGTCCTGGCATCCCACCGTCGCACTCACCGGCGCGATCTGCCTGGGGGCCGCCGCCGGCATCGCGGGCACCGTGCCCTGGTCCCTGTCGGGGCGGGAGGCGCAGGACCCCGACGCGCTCCTGCCGGTGCGCACCCCCGGCGGCTGCGTACGGGTGGCCGCCCATTCGACGCACGGCTCCGACGGGGAACGCAGGCTCGCCTGGGTGTCCGTCGCCGAGAAGCAGGTCGAGTACCGGGGGTTGCTGCCGCGGCCCCGGCCCGCGGCCCCGCAGAACGGTTTCACCGCTTCCCGCCCCTCCGTACTCCCCCCGTCCGACCGCGTATCCGAGGAGACCCCGTGGGTTCCGTTGACAGCCTGACCGCCGTGCGCGGGAGCACATCCGCGCGGGTACCGACCGACACGCACTCCGTCGCTCCGTTCGCCGCGGCCGACGCCCGTTGGGCCGGTCGCTCCGACACCTCCCGGGCCGCCTCCACGGTCCCCTCGCCCGAGGTGCTGAGCCGTCTGGCGGCCTGTGCCGAGGCGGCCGACCTCAGCGGGGAGCCGGACCGCGAGGCCGTCGCCGTGCTCCGCGGGAGCGGACTGCTCGCGCTCGTCGTCCCCAAGTCCCACGGCGGGGCCGGGGCCGACGCGGTGACGCTCAACACCTGTGTCGAGCAGGTCGCCTCGGTGAACGCGTCCGCCGCGATCATGCTCTTCCAGCACTGCGCCGTCACCAGCCGGATCGTCGAGAACGGCACCCCCGCCCAGCACCGCGAGCTGCTGCCCAGACTGGCCGGCGGCCA
Organism: Streptomyces sp. NPDC006435; assembly: GCF_040612315.1. Lineage (NCBI taxonomy): Bacteria > Bacillati > Actinomycetota > Actinomycetes > Kitasatosporales > Streptomycetaceae > Streptomyces > Streptomyces sp. NPDC006435. The sequence goes on along the minus strand of NZ_JBEXPY010000025.1, from coordinate 5,782 downwards.
GTGGCTGGCCGCCTCCGCATGGTCGGAGAGCGGAGCGGGTGCGGACAAGAAGAACCTCGCGACCCAGGCCCGTCGCACCTCCGACGGGGAGTGGGTCCTGGACGGGGCGAAGTCCTTCACCACCAGCGCGGGGCTCGCGGACGTGTACCTCGTCCTGGCGCAGTCCCGGGACGACTCCCCCGCGCCGGACGCCGCGTCGGGGGACACCGGGTACGGTGCCGCCGGGCAGACCTTCTTCCTGGTCCCCGGGAGCCATCCGGGGCTGCTGCCCGACACGTCGATGCGGCTGTCCGGGATGCGCGGCTCCGCCACCGGTTTCGTGTCCGTGCGGGAGTGCCGCGTCCCGGACTCCGCGCGGCTCGGCGCGCCGGGCGTCGCCGCTTCCATCATCGCCCGGGTCCGCGACAGCGGCGCCTCGCTCGGCGCGGTCGCCGTGGGCATCGCCCAGGCCGCGCTCGACGCGGCGCACCAGCACGCCGAACGTCGCGGGCTCTACGCCCACCAGGCGGTCCGTCACCGTCTGGTGGATCTGGCCACCGAGGTCGAGACCGCCCGTGCGGTGGTGGAACGGGCGGGCCGGCGCACCTCGGCCGACCCGGGACTGACCACGCTCCACTCCAAACTGTCCGCCTCCGCGGCGGCCGAGCGGGTGGTGGCGGACGTCGCCCGGTTCCTCGGCTCGGCCGGATACGTCGAGACGCACCCGATCAACCGGTTCGGGCGCGACGCCCGCGCCGTCGCCCTGATGGGACCGACCAACGACCTCTGCAAGGAACTGGTGAGTCTGCCGTGGAACCGTTGAAAACCTCCCCCTCCTCCCGCATCTCCCCCTCCTCCCTCCAGGGATCCTCCGCGGAGGCCGACCTGGTGGTCGAGGGAGGCCGTCTCGTCACCCCCGAGGGCGTCTTCGAGGGCGGTGTCGTCGTCCGCGACGGCCGGATCGCGGCCCTCGTCGCCCCCGGCGACCCGCTCCCCGCCGGGCCGCGCCTGGACGCCCGGGGCCGGTACGTCCTGCCGGGCCTCATCGACTCCCACGTGCACTTCCGCACTCCCGGGCTGGAGCACAAGGAGACCTGGGAGAACGGCAGCCGGGCGGCCCTCGCCGGCGGGGTCACGACCGTCATGGATATGCCCAACACCCGTCCGCCGTCGCTCGACACGGCATCGCTCCGGGCGAAGGCGGCCCTGATAACGGGCCGCTCCTACGTGGACCACCGTTTCCACATGGGGGCGGACCCCGACCACCCCGAGGTGCTCGCCGGCCTGGACCCGGCCGTCGCGACCTCCGCGAAGGCGTTCATGGCCGGGCACCACACCGCGCCCGTGGTCTTCCGCGAGGCGCACCAGCTGGAGGCGGCCTTCGCCGCGGCCGCGCGCGGTGGCGTCCGTCTCGTGCTGCACGCCGAGGACCAGCACGTCTTCGACCTGCTCGACTCCCGCAGCGGCGAACCCGATTCGTACGGCGCCTACGAACCCCACCGGCCGCGTTCCGGGGCGATCGTCGCGGTCGCCAAGGTGGTCCATCTGGTGCGCACCCACGGCACCAAGGTGCACATACTCCATGTGTCGTCGGCCGAGGAGACCGATCTGCTGGTCGCCGCGGCCGCCGAGGGACTGCCGATCAGTTTCGAGGTCACCGGGCACCACCTGTCGTTCACCGACCACGACACGGCCCGGCGCGGTCCCCGTACCCGGCTCTCCCCGGCGATCCGCGCCCCGCGCGACCGCGAGCGGCTCTGGCGGGCGGTGCTCGACGGCGAGGCGTCCACCATCGGCAGCGACCACGCCCCGCACACCGTCGAGGAGAAGAACCGCCCTCCGGCCGAGGCTCCCCCGGGGCTGCCCGGTGTCCAGGAACTCGCCGTCTCCGTGTGGACGGGCCTGCTCGCGCGGGGCGTCGAGCCCGACGCCGCGGCGTCCCATCTCGCACGGTTGATGGGTACGGGACCGGCCGACCTGTTCGGGCTGGCAGGCAAGGGCCGGCTGGCGGTGGGCGCGGACGCCGATCTCGCACTCCTCGACCCTGACGCGCGGTGGCAGCTCTCCGCGGGGCACGTGCAGTCGCTGTGCGGCTGGTCGGCCTACGAGGGCTGGATGTTCACCGGCCGGTTCACCACGGTGGTGCGGGGCGGCCGGGTGGCCTGGGACCTGGCCCGCGGAACCGTGGGCGAGCCCCTCGGCCGGTGGCTGCCGGGGCCGGCCCTTCCGGCCGCGGACCTCCCCGGGGCGCAGGCCCCGGCCGCGCCGTCCCGGGAACTGGAAGGGGCCGTCCGATGAGCGCCACGACCCTGCTGGCCCAGTCCGTGCCGGACACGGCGACCGCCGCCCCGCCGCGACTCGGGCTGCCGGACTCCGCCGCGACCCCGGAACCGGGGGCACCTGGCATGGTGATGTCCGGCGACATACCGGCGGACGAGTTCCGTGCCGCGATGGCGTCGCTCGCCGCTCCCGTCACGGTGGTGACGTGCTACGACAGGACGGGAAGTCCCCGGGGGCTGACGGCGAGCGCGGTGTCGTCGCTGTCGCTGGACCCCCCGCTGATCCTGGTCTGCCTGGACCGGGGCTCGCGAACCCATGACGTGCTCGTCGCGGCGGACGCCTTCACCCTCCATCTGCTCGGCCCGGAGAACGAGGATCTGGCGAGGAAGTTCGCGGGCCCCACCGAACAGCGCTTCGAGAACGTCCGGCTGACCTCCGGCCCGACATCGCGCCACGCGCCCCAACTGGCCGACAGTGCGCTTCGGTTGACCTGCGCACGGCACGACGCGATCGAGGCGGGGGACCACACGATCCTGGTGGGCCGGGTGGCCGCGTCCGACTGCCAGGGCCGCCCGGCGGGGGGCCTGGTCTGGCACCACAGGGGCTTCGCGCACGCGAGGCCGGTGCCGGGGCGCTGACCGGGCGCCCCCGGCCCGGCCGGCGGGTACCGAACCATCCAGCGGCGGGGCCGTTCCCGGTGGCACGTACCGGGGACGCCCCCCGCTCGTTCGTTTCGCCCGCCCCGTTCGTTCCGTTCGTTCCGCTCGCCCGGACGGGCCGCGGCGTGCCGGCGTCGGCAGGTGAGGTCGCGGGAACAGGTGCCGAAGCCTTTCATCAGGTCCCGGAAGTCGAGTGGCAGATCGGATGAACCGCCGCCCGGTCCACCGCCGTTGATCAGCATCACGCCTGGCTTCGTTCGCTTTCAGCAGCAGCGTTCATCCGGCACCTTGGGCAGCATCAATCATGGATGACACCTTTGGAACAATTCGTTCGGCGTTGAACGACGACTCGCGTAAGGTGCCTCAGTCATCGAGACGGAGGGCGGGTTGCGGGCGTGGCGCCGAAGAAAGTGACACGGGATCAGCTGGCGGGTGCGGCACGGGCCGCGCTGGGTGGCGGGCGGCGGCTGGAGGCGGTCGAGCGACTCGCGGGCGGCACCAGGAAGGGCGTCTACCGGCTGACGATGGACGATGCCGTGACGGCGATCGCCTATCTGTGGGAGGACTCCGAGAACTACTGGCCGATCACCGAGAACGATGGCGACCTCGCCGACCCGTTCTCTCCCGGCATCGGGCTCGACCTGTTCGAGGCCGCGCACGCGCGGCTGGAGGCGCTGGGCCTTCGGGTGCTTGAGATCCACTTGGTCGACCGTGACCGCACCCACTACCCGGCCGACCTCGCGATCGTCGAGGACGTGCCTGGCGAGAAGCTGATGGACCTGCGCAACCGCGACCCGCGCGCCGCGGAGCCGACCATGATGCGCCTCGCCGAGAGCCTGGCGATGATGCGCGCCCACCGTGCGCCGTCCTTCGGCAAGGTGGCCCTGATCGACGCGGGCGGCACGTCACGGTCGGTCTCGTGCGAGCAGGCAGCACTCGTATTCGCGCTGCGCTGCCTCGCCGAGGCGGCCGCGCGCGACCACAGGATCGCCGACGTCCGCGTTCAGTTGGAGGAGCGGCTGCATCAGCTGACCGCAGCGGTGCGGCCTCGCGCCGAGTACTCCGTCGTCCACGGCGAGCTGGGCCTGGACCACGTCATGGTTGACCGGGACGGCCTTCCTGTCGTGATCGACATCGAGGACCTGCTGTACTTCGACGTCGAGTGGGAGCACGTGTTCCTGCGCCTCCGCCATACCGCCGGCCAGTATCAGCAGCTGACGGTTGACGGCCTCGACGAGGACCGCCTCGCGCTCTACAAACTCACCCAGCATCTGTCGCTGACAGCCGGCCCCCTGCGCCTGCTCGATGGGGACTTCCCCGACCGGGAGTTCATGCGAGGGATCGCCGAGCATCACCTGAACGAGGCGCTGGCGCTGGTCTCGGCGATTTGAAGACGTGACCAGCGTGTTTGCGCCAGGTCTGGATGATCTCCGAGATCGTCGACCACAAGAAGCCGGACGGGACCCTTCGAAAGCATGGGACGGAAGCCACAGGAGTCAGCTGGCCGCGGCAGGTTCTTCCGCCCGGGTCCTGGTGCCGGCGAGGCGGTAGGCACCTCAGGTTTTCATTGATCCGAAATGCTTTGGGTTCATGCTCGTTGACGGTGCGTGAGCGATCTGGTGGGGGATGCGCGGACCTGGCCGCCGGACACGCAGGAGGCTGTGCGGTTGCCGGCGGTGTCCGCGCTGGTGGAGGGGTGGGAGCGGGCTGGGGTCGCGGCTCTGTTCAAGGTGTCGGTCGGGGTCGTGGACAACTGGTGGATGAGGTGGCAGACCGGCGGCCGGGACGGGCTGCTGTCCCGTCCGCGGGGTCACCGGGCGGGCAAGCATCAGGTCCTGCCCGAGGCCGAGCAGGCCGCCGTCCGGCAGGCCGTCCTCGATCCCCCCTTCCGACCCGGGGCTTTCCGGTCAGCTGCGGACACGGGGGCTGACAGGCGAGCTGGTCTTCAGACTGTACGGGGTCCGTTTCACGGAGCCCGGGGTGGGCAAGTACCTCGAACGCCGGGGACCGACGTTCCGGCGTCCGGACAAGCGTGCCGTGGAGCAGGATCCGGAAGCGGTCCGGGGCTGGCACGAGGAGACCTGACCGGCGATCCGGGCCGGAGCGAAAGCGGAGGGGGCGAAGTCCTCTTCGCCGACCGGGTCGGGGTCCGCTCGGGCCGGTGAGGGAGCCGGAGATCAGTAATGGTCTCCGGCCACCCGACCATCGCGCCCACACGGCGGCGGGAGTCGGTGGCCTTCAGCCGGGAGGTCGCGACGCCGAGGGTGCGGCCGTCCGCGTGGGCGTAGTCGAGTGGCACCTGCGGTACCGCGCAGCGGGCCCCCGCCTCGTCGAGGGCGTTTCCGACGTCGTCCGACTCGCCCCGGGCCACGCGGGACATCCGGGCGCCTCGATCTCGACGGCCGCTCCCGCGATCCGGTCCCGGCCCGTGAGCAGCCTCAACAGGCTCCGGACATCGAGGTGTTCGGCGCAGCGTTCCCGGGCCGTGGCACGGGCCGGAGCGACCGCCGTCGTACCGGCCGCACCGATCAGGACCGCCGGCGCGACCGCATGCCGACGCGCGTTCCTGCCGTGTTCACGGTGCGCGCGCCGGTTCCTGCGGTGGTGTACGCACCGGCCCCTCTCGAACATGCCGAGTCCCCCGAACTGCGGCCCGTCGCGTGTCCGGCGGTCGGCGTCCGGCGCTACGGGTGGCGCCGTGGCGGCACACGCCGACGGACCCCAGGATCCGCCCTCGGGTTTTCCCCTGCCGGGCGGTGTTCCGTTCGGGTCGGGGGTGTGTCAGTCGGTGGTGGGTGCCGGGAGGGGGTAGCGGGTGGGGTCGACGGGCCCGGGGAGGTGGGTGGCGGGGTGGGCGGGGGCGG
>NZ_JBEXPY010000024.1:0-132941 GCF_040612315.1 Streptomyces sp. NPDC006435 | reverse complement strand
CCGGCCCCGGCCCCGGCCCCGGCCCCGGCCGCCGTGCCCGACGGGCAGCCTGCCGCGTCGGGACTGGCCGCGCTGTGGCACCACGCGATCGGTGCGCCGCCGGCCGATGAGGACGAGGACTTCTTCGAGGCCGGCGGCAACTCGCTGTCGGCGGTCGAGCTGATCGGCCGCATCCGGGCCGCCTACGGCCTCGAGCTCAGCATCGGCCTCCTCCTCGACGTCCGGACCTACGGCGGTCTGCGCGAGATCGTCGAAGCCGGTGGTGACCGATGAGCCGGCGAGCGGGGGAGGCACTGCGCGCCCGTCGGCCCGTCCACGACCCGGCCATGCGTCTGATCTGCTTCCCGTGGGCCGGGGCCGGGGCGTTGGGCTACGCGTCCTGGGAGCTGCCGGAGGAACTGGCCACCGAGGTGTGGGCCGTCCAGCTCCCCGGCCGCGAGAACCGGGTCGGCCAACCGCCGCTGAGCCGGATCACGGCGATGGTGGACATGCTGCTGCCCGCGTTGAAGCCGCTGACGGACCGGCCGTTCGCGTTCTTCGGCCACAGCATGGGCGCCCTGTTGGCGTTCGAGCTCGCCCGTGCGCTGCGGCGCGCGGGCGAGCCGGTCCCGGAGCACGTGTTCCTCTCGGGCATGCGGGCGCCCGACCTGCCGCCCTGGCGTCCGGCCGCGAGCGTCCTGGACGACGAGTCCCTCCTGCGGCGACTGGACGAGATGGCGGGCCCCTCGGAGTCGGCCGTGCGCGATCGTGAACTGCTGCTCTGGCTCGCCCCGACGATCCGTGCCGACCTGGAGGCGTGTGAGACCCACCGCCACCTGGACGAGCCGCCGTTGGACGTCCCGTTGACCCTGCTGACCGCGGTGGACGACGTGGAGGTCAGGGTGGACGAGGTGGCCGGGTGGTGGCGGCACGGAACGGCCGTCGGACCGCCGCGGGTGTTCGAGGGCGGACACCTCTACCTCCTCGACCGGCGCCGGGAAGTGCTGGACCTGGTCACGGCGGAGCTGGCAGCGGCGACGTCGGGCTGAGAGGGCCGAGGCGCACGGAAGGGGGAGGCTCGGTGTGAGCCTCCCCCTTCCGTGCGCCGGTCGTTCAGGGCCGGCTGCCGGTCTCCCACGGCAGTGCCCGTCCGGTTCCTCCCGCGGGCCGTTCCGGGAGCCCCGCGCGGGACGCCGCCTCGGCGCTGAGCGCGCGCAGCGTCGGGTACCGGAAGACGTCGACCAGGGCGAGCTCCGTCCCCTGGCCCGCGAGGGTCGCCAGGACCGCGGTCAGCCGGGCCGAGTCGTAGCCCGCCTCGAAGAAGTTGCCGTCCTCGTCCAGTCCGGCGCGGCCCGGCGGCCGGTTGGCCGCGAAGGCCGCGCGGATCCGGTGGTTCAGTTCGTCACGGTCCGGCATGCGTCCTCCACGATGCGGGCGACCGTCGGCAGGGCGCCGTCCAGGAGCCAGTGGCCGCCCTCGACCAGGTGCACCGAGCAGGTGCCACTGGTCTGGGCACTCCAGCCGACGAGGTCGATGGGGTTCTGCAGGGCCGGGTCGTGCCGGCCGATGACGACCGAGATGTCCACCGGCATCCGCGGCAGCTCCTCGTACCGGAAGCCGGAGAAGAGCTCGTAGTCCGCCCGCAGCGCGGGCTCGAAGATCTCCCGGAACTCCGGCTGCGAGGCCAGTTGGGGCGGGAAGCCGCCGGTGGCGGTGACCCGGTCCCAGAAGTCCCCGGACGGCAGGTGGTGCATGTCCTGGTCCATCACCGTGAACTGGGGGCCGGGGAACGAGATCGCCACCAGGGCCCGTGGCAGCGGGAGGCCGGCGGCCTGCGCGGCCCGGGCCACGAGGTAGGCCAGGGCGGCTCCGGAGCAGTAGCCGACCAGCACGTAGGGCCGGTCGGCGTGGCCGCGCAGCTCGTCCAGCAGTTCCCCGACCAGCGGGCCGAGTCCGGTCCGGGCGGGTTCGCCGAACCTGGCCTGGCGCCCGGGCAGGTTGAGCCCGTAGAGCGCCGCGTTGCCGGACAGCAGGGCGGCGCAGTCGGCGAAGGTGGCGCAGCCGGCGCCGGCCTGCGGCATGCCGAAGACGCGCACCGGCCGGTCGGGGTCCTCCACGAGCGGGACGAACCAGGGGGGTGGGACGTGATCGGTGGTCATGCTCGGTGTCCGTCTCCTTCGGTACCGGCCCGGAGCAGGGCGGCCAGTTCGGCCGGGGTGGGCGCGTTCAGCAGGTCGTCCAGGCCGAGGAACGTCCCGGTGCGTGCGCCGAGTGCGGTGAGCATCTGGACGGCGAGCATCGAATGGCCGCCGGAGAGGAAGAAGTTGTCCCGCTCCTGGATGTCCGGATCCTCCAGCAGGTCCTGCCACAGGGCCACCACCTTGATGGTCAGCCGGTCGTCCGGACCGGCCGGACCGGCGGTGCGGCCGGGAGCGTGCGGGCCGGACGGCTCCTGCGACGGCAGGGCGGTGGTGGCGAGTCGGCGGTGGTCGGCCTTGCCGCTGGAGTTGACCGGGACCGGGCCGAGCACGATCCGGTTGGGCAGTGCGTAGCCCGGCAGGAGGCGTCGGGCGTGCTCCCACAGCTCGCGTTCGGGCACCGGGGCGGTGGCTCCGTCGCACTGGACGAAGGCCACCAGCCGGGCCTGCTCGGGCAGGTCCGGGTGCAGGACCACGGCGGCCGCCGTGACTGCCGGGTGCGAGGCGAACGCGGCCTCCACCTCGCCCAGTTCGAGCCGGTGCGAGCGGATCTTCACCTGGCGGTCGTCCCGGCCGAGCAGGACGAGCCGGCCGTCGGCGCGCCACCGGCCCCGGTCTCCGGTGCGGTAGTGGCGGTTGCCGTGCGCGTCGGTGGTGAACCGCGCGGCGGTGAGCTCGGGCCGGTCGCGGTAGCCGAGGGCGACACCGGCGCCGCCGATCCACACCTCGCCCGGCAGCCCCGGCGGAAGCGGGGTGCCGTCCGGTCCGGCGACCGTGACGGTCGTGTTGCGCACCGGCACGCCCACCGTCACCTCCGGTTCGTCCGGGCCGAGTTCGGCGGCCGTGGACCAGATCGTGGTCTCGGTGGGGCCGTAGACGTTTATCGGCCGGCAACCGGCTGCCAGTAGCCCGGCGGCGAGCCAGGGAGCCATCGGCTCACCACCGCAGAGCACCCGGCGTCCGGCCAGCGCGTCGCCCGCGACGGCCAGCGCCGGGCCGAGCGTGGTCGGGGTGGCCTGGACGATGCTCACCCCGTGCCGTCGGATCAGCTCGACGGCGAGTTCGGGCCGGGCCCGCGCCTCGTCCGGTGCGACGACCACGGGGGCACCGCAGACGAGCGGGAGGAAGAGTTCCAGCGCGGAGATGTCGAAGGCGAAGGTGGTGAGCCAGAGCACCGGGTCCGCAGCGGTCGCACCGAGCCGGTCGCGGAAGTCCCGGACCAGGTTGGCCAGGTTGACGTGGCTCAGCTCGACGCCCTTGGGGCGTCCGGTGGAACCCGAGGTGTAGATCAGGTAGGCGCGGTCGGCGCCGGCCGGCGGGGCGGGTGCCTTTGCTCCTCCCGGCTCCTGCGGCCCGGGCTCCCCGGGCCCGCGCGCGCCCGGCTCCTCCGGGAGGAGGACCGGGCAGGGCGACCGGGTGCCGACGGGCAGCGGCCGGTCGGCCAGCACCACCCGGGCACCGGCGTCCCGGAGCTGGAAGCCGATCATCTCGGCGGGGTTCTCCGGGTGGAGCGGCAGGTACGCCGCACCGGTCGCCCACACCCCGAGCACCGCCGCCGCCAGACCCGGCCCGCGCCGTGCGTGGAGGGCCACCACGTCACCGGCCGTCACCCCGGACCGGGCGAGCCGCGCGGCCACGGCGCGCGCCTCCTCGCCCAGCCGGCGGTAGCTCGTCTCCCGGCCGTCGGCCACGAAGGCGACCGCCTCGGGGGTCCGCCGGATCCGCTCCCACACCTCGGCGGCGACCGGGACGGCCTCGTCGTCGTCGGCCGTGGCGTTGGCGAGTTCCACCGCGGCGCGGTCGGCCGGCGACCACCACGGCACGGTCCGCAGGCTCCCATCGGCCTCGGCGAGGGCCACCAGGAGGGCGTCGAAGCGCTCCTGCAGGGCCCGGACGTCGTCGTCCTCGAAGATCTCGGTGCTGTAGACCGCCCGCACCTCGCCGCCGCCGGATCCGGTCTGCACGATGAACTCGAGGTCGTGACGGCTGTGCCCGAGGTCCACCAGCAGCGTCTCGGCCGGCCGGCCGGCCAGCTCCAGGCGTGGCGGGACGACCAGCGGTCGGTAGTTGAACATGTGCCGGAACAGTGGCGAGTGCCAGCCGGGCCCGGAGCTCTGAAGCTCGGGCAGCACGGCTTCGTACGGTACGTGGCGGTGGCCCAGGCCGTTGAAGAAGGCGGTCCCGGTGGCCCTGACCAGGTCGCCGAAACCGGCGTCCAGGTCCACCAGGACCCGCAGCGGCAGGGTGTTGACGTGGTATCCGACGCTCTCCCGGTCGCCCCCGCCGCGCACGTCCGCCGGGACTCCGACCACCAGATCGGGTCCGGCACCGTGCCGGGCCAGCAGCAGGTAGTAGGCGGAGAGCTGGACGACGTTCTCGGTCACCTTGTGCCGGCGCGCCAGCGTGGTCGTGGCCGCGCACGCCGCGGCGGAGAGCCGGTGGGTGCGCACCCGGCCGGCGAAGGACCGCACCGGCGGGTCGTCGCGGCCGATCGCGAGCCGCTGGTCCTCGGTGCGCAGGCCGGCGACGTGGGCCCGCCAGTGGGCGAGCGAGGCGGCGTCCGGCTCGGGTTCCCGGAACGGCGCGACCTCGGTCTCCGTCCGCGGCTCGGACTCCCGGCCGTCCAGGGCCGCGTTGTAGCCCGCCACCAGCTCCTGGACGAGGATGCCGGCCGTCCAGGTGTCGTAGGCGAGGTGGTGCAGTGCCAGGCAGAGCACGTCGCCGTCCGCCCCGCGCCAGAGGCCCGCGCGGACCGGTGGTCGGGCCGCCAGGTCGAACGGGGCTCCGGCGAAGGCCGCGAGCGCCTGCGGCAGGGTGCCGTCCCAGTGGTCGAACACGGCCGGTTCGAGGGCGGCCGCGGCCGGGTCGAGCACGACGGCGTGCGGCTCGCCCCGCAGCTCGGGGTAGACGGTGCGGAGGGCCGGATGCCGTACGGCGAGTCGGCTCAGCTCGCGGGCCAGCAGGCGCGAGTCGAGGCGGCCTCGGACGGTGAGGGCGATGGCCTCGTTCGCGACTCCCGATCCGGGGACCAGACGCTGGAACATCCACAGCGCCCGCTCCTTGACCGTCAGTCGGCGTGGTCCGGTGATGATCTGACGTGGAGTGGTCGTCGGCACGTGAGTCAGGCTAGGCAGACCGTTCCGGCCGGTCATGCCCCCGGAACCGGGGACGTGCCGAGCCGTCCGGGCGGCGGGAGGATCGCGGCGCGCGGGGTGCCCCGGACACCCGGGCTCGTGCCCGCGCCCCCGATCCGCTGATGGGAGCCGCGTGCCGATGACCGTTCCGCCGCTGTTCAGTCCTGCCCTGCTGGCCGACCGGGTCGCCGTCGTGACCGGCGGGGCGACCGGGATCGGGCTGGCGATCGCGAGTGCGCTCGCCGGCGCCGGGGCCACGGTGGTGATCGCCTCCCGGTCGGCCGAGCGGCTCGCGGCCGCCGAGGCCGAGATCGCCCGGCGCACCGGTCGCCCGGTCATGAGCCTGCCCTGCGACGTCCGCGAGGAGCAGGACGTGGACCGGTTGCGCGACTACGTCAGAGCGCGCTGCGGAGCCACCGGGATCGTGGTGAACAACGCGGCCGCCAACTTCCGGATGCCCGCCGAGCGGATGACGGGCCGGGCGATGCGGGCCGTCCTGGAGACCGACCTGCTGGGTACGTTCCAGGTGACCCGGGCCTTCCTGGACGACCTGCGGGCCTCCGGCCACGGATCGGTGCTCTCCGTCGGGATCGCGGCCGTCGAACGCGGCTTCCCCGGTTTTTCCCACGCCGGTGCGGCCAAGGCCGCGATCTCCTCGCTGACCGCCTCGTGGGCCTCCGAGTGGGGCCCCAGCGGCGTCCGCGCCAACTGCATCGCCCCCGGTCCGATCCCGACCAAGGGCGTCTGGGAGAACATGCTCGGCGGGCAGCGTTCGTCGGCGGCCGACGCCGGCTCCGAGGCATTCGCACAGTACGCCCGCGCGGTGCCGCTGCGGCGGCTCGGCACCCCCGAGGACGTGGCGGCCGCCGCGGTGTTCCTCTCCTCGGACCTGGCAGGCTGGATCACCGGCGTCACGCTGACGGTGGACGGCGGGATCAACCTCACGCTCGGCCCCTGACCGGTCAGACCGGCCGGGCCGCTCCGTCGGCGGCCCGGTCGACCACCCGGGCCCGCAGGCCCAGCCGCACGGTCTCCCGGGCATCGGCCAGCAGCCGGGCGACCGCCGCTCCCGCGCGTGACCGCGCCGCCCAGGCATCGGTCAGCTCCAGCAGCTCAGGGGTGACCCGGTAGTAGGGGTACAGCCGACCGATCAGGCCGAGGTCGGACTCCTGACCCGTCCACCAGCGGTCGATCTGCGCGAAGTAGCGCTCCGCGTACGGCGCGAGCAGCTCCGCCTGGCCGGTGGACTGGGCGAAGCCCTCCGCCAGGGCACGGAGCACGGCGGCGCTGAGCGTCCGGTCGCCGGTCAACGCCGCCCACGCCTCGGCCTTGGCGTCCGGGTCCGGTCGGGCGGCCAGGCAGGTCGCGGCGCGTTCCCGACCCGTGGCGGTACCGTCCCGCAGGGCCTCCTCGTCGATCCGTTCCCGGTCCGCCGCGCCCAGTGCCGCCAGCCGTGCCAGCACGGCCCAGCGGACGTCGCCGCGGACCTCGATGCCTTCGAGCCCGGTGTCCGAGGCGTCCTTGCCGAGCAGTGCGGTCAGCACGTCGACGTGCCGCCCGGCCGCGGACACGAGGAACGCCCGGAACCAGTTGAGCTGGCGCTCCGAGCCCGGCATCGCACCGCGGACCTGGTCCAGGCAGGTGTCCGCCCACCGGGCCGCTCCCCGCGCCGACCAGGCCGGGTCGGCGAAGAGGTCGAGGGTGAGCCGGACCCGGCGGTGCAGCAGCCGGACCAGGCCGGTGTCCGGTTCGTACGGGGCCGCGTCGAGGGCGAGCCCGACGAAGCGGCGGGCCGGCAGCTCCGCGACCCGGGTCATGTCCCAGGCCGCGGACCAGAACTGGATCCGCGCGAGCGGGTCCGCGACCCCGGCGATCCGGTCGGCCAGCACGGCGAAGGACTCGTGGTCGAAGCGGATCCGGGTGTAGGCCAGGTCGTCGTCGTTGAGGACGAACGCCGCCGGACGCGGTCGCCCCACCAGCTCCGGCACCTCGGTGCGCGGACCGTCCACGGCGACGGTGAGCCCGCCGGTGCGGACCAGCCTGGCCCCCTTCGCCTCGTAGAGTCCGAGCCCGACCCGGTGGCGCTGCGGCGCCACCGGGTACCGGGCGGCGCCGGCGGCCGCCCCGGGGGACCGCTGGGTGATGACGAGCGAGCGGATCGTGCCGTCCTCGGCCGACTCGACCTCCGGCCGGAGCACCGCGGCCCCCACCGACCGCAGCCAGTCGGAGAACCAGTCCCGCAGGTCCGTCCCGGAGCCGTCGGAGAGTGCCGCCAGCAGGTCGTCCAGGGTGGCGTTCGCCCAGGCGTGCCGGCGGAGGTACTCGCCCAGCCCCTGGAAGAAGCGGTCCGGACCAACCCGGGCCGCCAGTTGCTTCAGCAGCGCCGCACCCTTGGCGTACGTGATCTCGTCGAAGTTGCTGCGGACGTCGTCCAGGTCGGCCACCTCGGCCGCGACCGGATGGGCGGAGGGCATCAGGTCCCGCGCGTAGGCGGCGCTCTTGACGACGTTCGCGAACGAGGCCCAGGCGGCCGGGCCGCGCAGACCGGGGGCCTCGGCGGCGCACACGGCGGCGGCGTAGGTGGCGAAGGCCTCGTTCAGCCACAGGTCGTCCCACCAGCGCATGGTGACCAGGTCGCCGAACCACATGTGGGCGAGCTCGTGCAGGATCGTCATCTCCCGCAGTTCGTACTCGGCGTCGGCGGGCGACCGGAACACGAAGGTGTCCTTGACCGTCACCGCGGCGGCGTTCTCCATCGCCGAGGCGTTGAACTCGGGCACGAAGACCTGGTCGTACTTGGCGAACGGGTAGGCCGTCCCGAGCTTTTGCTCGTAGAACGCCAGGCCGGTCCGGACCAGGTCGAGCAGCGGTTCGGCGTCCAGGTGGCGAGCCAGGGAACGACGGCAGTACAGCCCGAGCGGGACCGTGGCCGAGACGCCCCGGTAGCTGCCGGTCACCCCCTCGTACGGACCGGCGACGACCGCAGCGAGGTAGCTGGGGATCCGCGGGGTGGGTTCGAAGCGGTGCACCTCGCCGGTGCCGACGGCGCGCGCCGGACCGTCCGGCGGCGAGTTGCCGATCACCCGCCAGCCCGCCGGGACGGTCACGGTGACGGCGAACGACGCCTTCAGGTCGGGCTGGTCGAAGACGGCGGCGACCCGCTGCGCCTCGGCGATCTCGAACTGGGTGTAGAGGTACACCTCGGAGTCGACCGGGTCCACGAAGCGGTGCAGTCCTCCGCCGTCGTTGCTGTAGGCGCAGTCGGCGACGACCAGGAGTTCGTTCTCCGGGGCCAGCCCGTCCAGCCGGATCCGGCTGTCGGTGCGGACCTCGGCGGGGTCGAGCACCCGTCCGTTGAACACGATCCGGTGGACCGCGTCGGCGACCAGCTCGACGAAGGTGGTGGCGCCGGGGACGAGCCCGGTGAACCGGACGGTGGTCACCGAACGGAACGTTCCGCCCCGCAGCGCCGAGCGGAGGTCGAGCTCGACGTCGTACCGCTCCACCCTTACCAGGCGGGCGCGTTCGACGGCCTCCTCGCGGGTCAGATTCCTGTAGGTCACCGCAGCCTCCCCGCTCAGTCGTGGTGCAGCACGGCGGACAGCCGTGTGTTCTTGTCGGTCGTGAGGTTGATCACCGCGTTGGTTCCGCTGGGGAGTGCGCGGGCGAACGAGCCGGCGTAGCCGTCCGAGCCGTAGAAGATCCCGTGGACGATGTCCCAGGGCTCCTCCCGGTCGGACCGCGGGTCGTAGACCAGCTCGGGGACGGGGACGACCCGCTCCTGCACGACGGCGTGCCCGGCCGCGGCACGGGTCAGTGCTTCGTCCCAGCGCTTCTCGTCGCACTCCCAGCCGGCGACCACGCCGTGCCCGCCGTAGGTGGCGGTGGGCTTGAGGATCAGCTCGGTCCGCCGGGCCCGGCACTCGTCCAGGAGTCCGGCCTGTTCGGGGCCGCCGTGCCGGCTCAGCAGTCTGGTCCAGGGCAGGATGCGGTCGATGACCTGTCGCTCGGCCGGGTCGGCACCCTGCCAACGCGGGTCCGAGAGCAGGGCCATGCAGCCCTTGTCGGCGTACAACTCGGTGTTGAGGGAGGAGAACAGGATCGCCAGGCCCTCCTCGTGTGCCCGGACGACGTCCTCCAGCATTGCCGGGCCGTCCGGGTGGGCCAGGACCTGTGAGCTGCTGAAGCACCGGAACACCACGTCGACCCGGACCTCCCCGGAGCCGGTCCGGAGCCGGAGCCCGTCCCGGCCGAGTGAGAAGTCGCCGAGTTCGGCGACCCTGCAGTCGAGACCGTGGCCGCGCAGGACCGACCGGACCGGGTACCAGGCGTGGCCGAACTCCTTGAGGCCGCCCGGTCCTTCGGCGATCACCACCACCGGGTCGTGGCCCGGCCGCAGCGCGTGGTGGGCCCGCCTCAGCTGCCGTGCCACGGCCTCGGGCGCCGAGGCGAAGCCGATTCCGTGGGCGCGGGCGAAGGGCCCGACGCCGGGGGTCGCCAGCCAGCGCCGGGTGTTGATCTCGGTGAACTCGCTCGCACCCACGGCGGGGGTGAGCCCGGTCTCCAGGAGTCTGAACCGGGTGCCGTCGTGGTAGGCGTCGGCCCGGCCGTAGAGCGTCGGTACGGTGCCCAGCCGGTTCAGCAGGGAGACCCTCCGGCGGTCCATGCCGAGCACTTCGCAGTAGCGTTCCACGTCGCCGTCGAACAGCCTCCCGGGCAGCTGGGCGGCCACCTCCAGGGTGGCCAGGAGGTCCGTGGCGAAGGACCGCATCCCGGCCAGCGGGGCGAAGACCGGCCGGGCCAGGAGTGCGGCGCGGTCGCCGTCGTGCCGGTACGACCCGGCGGCGAGGCCCGCGGCGGTGGCACGCAGCTGCGGCGACTCGCGGCAGAGCCGGTTGAAGGCCGTCACGATCTCCTCGGTGGTCCGTCCGGTCACCGTTCCGCCTCCGGTCCGGGCCGGCCCGCCGGGGTGTCCCCGCCGTGCCACGCGTGGTGCTCGGCGCGGTCGTCGCCGAAGTGGGCCCGCGCGTAGTCCAGGGCCTGTCGCCGCACGCCGGCCAGGAAGTCCGCCGACAGCCGGTGGCCGCACTCCGCGCTCAGGCCGCCGAGGACGTGGTCGGTCCAGCGCGCCACTCCGTCGGGCGGGAAGACCTCCGTGCCGTCCAGCAGCCCGACCTGCCACAGCGGTTGGACCACCCCGCCGCGCCTGAGTTTGGCCTCGTAGTTGGACGGGCCCACCTGGTACGCGGGGAGGCCGAGCTCGAAGCAGAGTTCGAGCGGCTGGTAGAACTGAAGCTCGAACAGGAGCGGTGTGCGGGTGGTCCGCAGTTCCTCGACCACACCCACGCTGCGGTTCCAGAGCCGGCCGCCCCAGGAGTAGACCAGGCAGTAGCCGACCAGTCGGCGGCCGAGCGGTTCCCGGGCGGTGAAGAGCGTCTCGTACGGCGCAAGGTGTTCGCCCATCAGCTCCAGTTCGCGGCGCAGGTCGGCGGTGGTGCGGTTCGAGCCGTGGCGCCGGAAGGCCTGTTGGCGCAGCGGCACGACTTCCTCGATGCAGTCCGCCAGCCGCTCGCGGTCGAAGAGCAGTCCCATCGCGGCGACGCGGTTCCGGTCCTGGCTCCGCCTGCGACCGTTCTTCCCGATGCTGTCCAGGTGCTCGCGCACCGACCGGCCGCGGAGGTGGACGACGACGTCGAAACCGGGTGCCAGGATCGGCATGGCGGCCCGGTCCCGGCTGATCGCGTCCGCCGTCGGCGTGGTCAGGTGCAGCGCGTAGAGCCAGCGTCTGCGGTGCCGGGCGGCCTGCTCGGTGGCCGCGCCGAGCAGGGCCGCCGCCGATCCCGGTGCGGTCAGGGGGAGCTGGGCGCGATAGCCGCGGCGGGGTCCGAGCAGTGCGTAGGGGTGTTCGGCGCGGAAGGGGAAGTTGCTGTGGGGCTGGTACCCGATCACCGGTTCGTGGTCCGGGAAGGCGATCCGCCCGGCCCCCACCGGCCGGATGCCGTCCGTCACCCCGAGGTAGCCGGACTCGGCACTGTCGAGGGCCTGGTGGGCGCGCAGCCACGGTGCGCTGCTGAGCAGACCGAGGCTCTCGTCGTGGAGCAGTCCGGCGGCCGGCCCGAGGGCGTCGAGGTCGTGCGCGAAGGCGGTGCGGAGCGTCATGGCAGCACCTGCTCGTGTTCGGACTGGTCCACGGCGACGACACGCAGTTCGGAGGTGTAGCGGCGCCCGGCCGCGTCGGGCAGCCAGAGGTGCTCGAAGGAGGGGAGCATCTCGGAGACCACGACCGTCCCCTCCGGGTCCGCGTCGAGAGCGCGCCGGACCGACCGGGCGAGCTGGAGGAGCGAGACCCGGCTCTGCCGGTCGAGCAGAATGGGTTTGGCCTCGCCGGGGACGACCACGAAGGAGTGCCGGGGAACGCCGAGGCCGTCCAGGACGCCCGCGCCGTCGACGAGTTCACGCGTCGGGACGCGCCAGGTCTCCCGGGCGACGACCAGCCGGCCGAGCGTCACCCGGGGCAGGTGCGGCCAGTGCGCGGGCAGCAGGCCGAACCGCTCGGCCACCGATCCGCTCAGCAACTCGCCGAACATCTCGACCGGGTCGGCCTCGAAGCCGCCGTCGGCGCCGAACACCCGCAGCCCGCCCGTCCCGGTGCGTACGAGCCAGAGGCCGGCGGCCGGGATCCGGTCCCGCTCCGGGGGCAGGGTGTCCCTGGCGTGCCAGGCCCAGTGCCGGTAGCGGTCGGGGAAGTCGAAGCCCAGGGGCGGGTACACCCGGGCGTTGATCCGGGGGGAGGTGCGGTCGAAGGTCGACACGATCCGCCCGCCGGCGAAGTCCTCGGCCACGGAGGCCGCGATGAGGTCCGGCCGGGGGTGGCCAGTGACGAAGACCCGGTTCTCCAGTGTGTTGACGGCGAGGTGCACCTCGCCGAGGATCCAGCGGAACTCCGCAGGCCGGTCGCCGTCCCAGCGGTCCACCGCGAGCATCAGGTCCGGGGTGTGCTGACGCGCGGCGGCCCAACCGTAGTCCGGGGCCTCGAACGCGGTCCGTACCCGGTGCGCCACGGACGCCGGGTCGAGGTCGAGCCGGCGTTGCCCCGGGTCCGCGTCGAGCACGGTGGCCCACCGGTGGCGCAGTTCGTCGAGCAGGGCCGCGAGCCCGCCGCCGGGCTCCGTGCTCAGCGCGTGCTCGACCTCCTCGTACACGGTCAGCAGCGGGACCCGCTCCAGGCCGGTCCGGTCCAGGAAGCGCTCCAGCGTCTCCCGGACCAGCGCGGCGACCTGGTGGGTCAGCCAGCGGGCGCTGTCCAGCACCAGGCCGAGCGGTTCGGTGAGCGGGGCCCTGAGCTCCGCGCCGAGCACGACCTCGACGTCCCGCGTGGTGTCCAGGTACACCGTGCGGCGTCCGTGGCCGGTCCGGCGTCCGACGGCCCGCCGGTGGGCCGTCGCCCCGGTGGCCGCGTTGAACGCGGTGTCCAGCGCGGCCATCGCCTCGACCAGCGCGAGGGGGCGCATCCCGTCGGCGGCGAGTGCGGTGATCCTGGCGCGGGCCGCGTCGAATCCGTCGAGCACCGACGAGAGTTCGGCGCGTACCTCCTCGTCCGGGATCCGCTCGATCTGTGCGCGCAGGGCGACCTCGGGCTCGTGGTCGAGCGGTACCAGGAATCCCCAGTCGACGATCCCCTCGTCGGCGAGTTCGGCGAGGGCCGCCAGGCAGGCGTCGGCCTCCGCGGCGGGGCCGGCGGTGGCGATTTCCGCGAGGATCCGTTCGGCGCTGGAGGTGCCGTCCGCGCGCCGGAGGATCTCGACGTGCAGTGGATCGAGGCTGCGGGGGCGGCCGCTGCGGAAGAGCCTGCCCTGGTGGACCACCGAGCTGCGGTCCCGCGTCACCGGCATGTGACGGCGCAGCCGGGGCTCCGCCGCCCAGCTCTCGACCAGCCGGGTGAGCGCCCAGGGTTCGTACCGGACCCGGGGCGGACCGGTGAGGTCCGGTCCGGGACGGACGGACAGCGCGGGCCCGGTGTCCTCGCGCCAGCGCGCCGAACAGGTCGGGCCGGAGAAGCCGATGACGTCGTTCTTGGCGGCGTACCGCTGGAGGTAGGAACCGAGGATCCGCTGGTGCGAGTTCTTCAGCGGGCGATCGGGGTCGCCGGCCGTGGCCGCCAGGTGACGGGCTCCCAGCCAGTCCCTGACCAGATCGGGGTTCTGCCAGGCGATCGCGGCGACGAACCACGGGTCGGCCATGGCCGCGCGGACCGGACCGAGGCCGTCCGGGCCCGGATCGGCGAGCAGGCGGTCGGCCGGCGTTCCGGCGCTGCGCAGGCCCGAGAGGTCCCACATCGACCACCGGCCGCCGAGAGGGAGACGACCCACCGGTGCGTCCGTGTCCATCGATCACCGCCCATCGTTCGTGTCCGGGCCCGACCCTAGGGCGCGGGCGGACGCCCGGCACGACGCCTGAACGTGGGACAACGGCCGCCGCTGTGGCCGATTCACGGGACTGGGGCGACCCTCCCCGCCCGACCCACCATGTGGACAATCGGACAGTGAGGAGCGAGCGCGTGCTCGACGTCTACGCAACTGCCCCGCCGCCGGTCAACGGACAGGCGGCGAACGGCGCCCCACTCGCCTGCGCCGCGCGCTGGGCCGAGGCCGCGGACCTGAGCGGCCTGCTGATCTTCACCGACAACTCCGCGGTCGACCCGTGGCTGGCCGCGCAGTACCTGCTGGAGCGCTCGGAGCGGCTGGTTCCGCTGGTGGCCGTCCAGCCGGTCTACATGCACCCGTTCACCGCCGCGCGGATGGTCTGCACGCTGTCGGCACTGTACGGCCGCAGGATCGACCTCAACCTGGTGGCCGGCGGGTACACCCCGGACCAGCGGGCGCTGGGTGCCCTCCTCCCGCACGACGAGCGCTACGAGCGGCTGGTCGAGTACGGGCGGGTGATGGCGGAACTGCTGGAGCCGGGCCGGAAGGTGACGCACCGGGGGAAGCACTACACCCAGGGTCCGACCGTCCTGCAGCCCGCGCTTCCGGAGGGCCTGCGGCCGCGGGTGTTCCTGGCGGGCGCTTCGCCGGCCTGCGCCTGGGCGGTGCGGGAGCTCGGCTGCGAGCAACTGACCTATCCGCGCGCCATCGAGGAGTACCGGGAGCAGCCGGACGCCCTGGACGGCGTCGGCATCCGGATCGGCGTTATCGCGCGGGAGAGCTCCGGCCAGGCCTGGGAGGTCGCCCGGCGCCGTTTCCCCCCGCAGCCGCGGAACGAGGCCGTCAACCTGCTCTCGATGCAGTCGGTGGACGCGCAGTGGCAGAACCGGATCTGGGACGACTCCGAGCGGCGCCACGCGGTGGAGGACGTGTACTGGCTGCACCCGTTCCGGGTCTCCCAGGAGTTCTGCCCGTTCCTGGTGGGCGACTACGACGAGGTGGCCGAGCGGCTGGCACAGTACCTGGGGCTGGGGGTCGGCACACTGATTCTCAGTGCGCCGCACGACGAGGACGACATCCACCACGCGATGACGGCGGTGCGGCGCGCGGAGCGCCTGGCCGGGGCCCGCGCCGGCTGATCGACGCCGGCCGCCGGATCCTCGCCCCGATTTACCGCCGGAATCTTTCGGACGGCGGATTATTGGCACGCAATATTCCGGGACAATGCCGGAAAATGGTGCAGGAAATCGATAAGTGGTGCAGCGGGCCGACGGCAGGCCCGCTGCACCATATTTTTTATAAATTCCGTACCACGGTCATACCGGGTGATCCGGTCGAGTCGGAAAACGGACCGGACAAGTGGCGTGCCGATGGCTGGGGGTCGTTAAGCATCTCAGGTCAACGTGGTGGAGACCTTCGGAACGCAGGCGAGGAGTGCCGCCCGGGTGAGTTCGGCTTTATTTCCGGCACCGGTCTTGGAGCGGATCCGCTTGACGTAGGTGTCGACCGTGTGGCGGCTGATCCCGAGCTTGGTGGCGACTTGGCCGTGCGTGAGACCGCAGGCGATCTGCGAGAGGACCTGCTCCTCACGCTTGGAGAGCGAGATCTGGGAACCCGCGTCGTCGGCCTCCTCGCGGACCGGTGGTCCGTCCGCCCCGAGAACGTCCGGGGGTAGGAATAAACCACCGCCGGAAACCTCTCGAACCGCTCTCACAAAGACATCTGACTCACTGTTTCGGCTGACCAGGCCCCGTGCCCCGGCCGCGACGAAATCCCGGCCGGGGGGATTTTGAGTGTCCCCCGTGAGGACGATCGTCGGTGCCATGTGGGTGATTCTCGCGATGAAGCCGAGCGGCTCCGTGTCGACCACGGCCTCCGGGTCCACCAGATACAGGTCCGCCTGCCAGGAAGACTCCTGGAGGGAGGAGTTGCGTGTGGCGACCGCTCGGATGCCGGCTGCGGCGAATACCGCTTTTATACCGAAAAGAAACACCGGGCTGCGATCCAGAATGTCTACTCTAATCATAACCCCCCGCAAAACTGCAAACTTTTAAGTGTTGCCCCTGGCACGTTAATCGGTCGTCTGACGATCCGGTAGTGAATTTCTCTGCGGTGTCGTCCGGCGACCGGAATGTGAAGATTGTTCGGGACTCATGTCCTGTCTCTTCGGGAGTCTACTGACCATATTTGGTAGGGTGGCCGACTTCCTCTGTCACCGGTTCGCGTGACATGGTGTGACGGCTGGTCGGGCGGCATAATCGAGCACGCTTGAAAATCCTCGCTAGGAGGTCGGATGGAATCCCCGTCGGTGTCTGCGGTGCTGGATCCCCGGGGGAGTGTCAGACTCTTACGGCGCTACGTCGGCCCCCATCGCGCGCGCGTGGCCGTGCTCGCCGGGTGCCTGGTGCTGTCCATCGGGACCGCAGTCGTCACGCCCCAACTGCTGGGGGCGTTCGTCGACGAGGTCCGTGCCGGTGCACCGAACTCCGCGCTGCTGGGCCTGGCCGGCTGGTATCTGCTCGCGGCACTGGCCGCGGGCCTTCTGTGGATCTGCTCCGAGTACCTCGGGGCGTCGGTGGCCTGGCGGGCCACCAACGACATGCGGGCCGATCTGCTGGACCACTGTCTCGCCCTCGACTCCGGCTTCTACGAGGAGCATTCGGCCGGCGAGCTGATCGAGCGGGTCGACGGGGACGTCGGCGTGCTCTCCGGCTACTTCTCCGACATGTTCCTGCTGGCCGTGTCGAACGTCCTGCTGCTGCTGGGGATCGGCGCGGCCCTGTTCGTCGAGGACTGGCGGCTCGGCCTCTGCTATGTGCCGTTCGTGCTCGGCTCCGTCCTCCTGCTGCGCCGTCTGGTCGGCGTGGCCCTGCCGGCCGTCACCGAGCAGCGCCGGCAGACCGCGATGCAACTGGGCTTCCTGGAGGAGCGACTCGGCGGCCTGGAGGACATCCGGGGGAACGGCGCGGTGGCCAACACCGTCCAGGGCTTCTGGCTGCAGGCGGCCGGTCTGCTGACCGCCGCCCGGCACGCCGCCCGACTCGGGGTGCGGTGGCCCGCCGCCGCACAGGCGCTGGCGTCGGCGGGCACGGTGCTCGCCCTGGCCGCCGGCTCCGTGCTCTACCTCAGCGACAGCATGTCACTCGGGTCGGTCTACGTGCTGATCGCCTACGCAGGCATGCTGCAGGCCCCGTTGATGGTGATCGTCATGCAGTTCCGGCAGATGGAGGAGTCGGCGGGCGCCCTGCGCCGGATCAACCAGCTGTTCGGCGAGCGCAGTTCGGTGCCGGACGGGCCGGGCCTGCTGGAGCGGCCGGAGACCGGCCCGGGGCTGTCGGTCGAGCTGGACGGGGTCTCGTTCTGCTACCGCCCCGGTGAGTACGCGCTGCGTGACATCTCGCTGCGGCTGGCCCCCGGGGAGCGACTGGCCCTGGTCGGCCGCACCGGCAGTGGGAAGAGCACCCTGGCGCGGTTGCTGTACCGGATGACCGACCCGAGCGAGGGCCGGGTACTGATATCCGGGAAGGACGTCCGCGAGGTGACCCTGGATTCGCTGCGGACCCGGGTCGCGGTGGTGAACCAGGAGGTCCACGTCTTCCACGCGACGGTCCGCGAAAACGTCTCGCTCTTCGACGCCGAGGTACCCGACCGGCGGATCGAGGAAGCGATCACCGAGGTCGGCCTCGGCGAGTGGCTGAAGCGGCAGTCCGAGGGACTGGACACCCTGCTCGGCGCCGGCGCCGCCGGTCTCTCGGCCGGGGAGTCCCAACTCCTCGCCTTCGCCCGGGTCCTGATCGCCGACCCCGACCTCGTCGTACTGGACGAGGCATCGTCCCGGCTGGACGCGGCCAGCCGACGGGACTTCGAACAGGCGGTGGACCGGATGCTCGACGGCCGCACCGCCGTGATCATCGCGCACCAGCCGGAAGCGGTGCGGACCGCCGACCGGGTGCTGCTGCTCGCCGAGGGGCGCGTGGTGGAGCAGGGCGACCGCCGCGCCCTGGCGGCCGACCCCGCGTCGGCCTTCTCCCGACTGCTCCGCGCCCAGGAGGTCTCCGCATGACCCGCCGGCCACTGCTGCGCCTGCTCTCCGCCAAGTCCGGACCGTACCTGGCCATCTCCACCACCTGGATCGTGCTCCGCAGCACCGCCCTCGCGGCCGGCTTCCTGATCAAGGCCGTCTTCGACGCGCTCGCCGGGCCGGACACCGGGCACAGCATCGTCTGGGTGCTCGTCGCCGCCCTCGTCGGCTGCGAGGCCGCCCGGCTCTTCCTCTGGTACGGCGTGGTGCTGAGCCGGCTGGAACCCGGCTACACCTACCGCATGCGGGCCAGGCTGCAGGACAACATGCTGCGCGGGATCTTCCGGCGCCCCGCGTCGGTCGCGCTGGGACGCCCGGTCGGCGACGTGGCCAGCAGGCTCGGTGACGACGTCGACGAGGTCGGCGTCTTCGCCATCTGGTCGGCGTCCAACATCTCGCGGCTGGTCATCGCGGTGGCAGCGCTGGTCGTCATGCTGCTGATCGACCCGGTGGTGACCGCGGCCCTCCTGGTGCCGGTCGTCGTCGTCATCCTGCTGGGCCGCGCGCTGACCGGGCCGATCGGCCGGGCACGGGAGGCGAGCCGGCGGGCGGGCGGCGAGGTGAGCACCATCGTGGGCGAGTCGGTGCACGGGGTCCAGGCGCTGAAGGTGAACCGCGCCGAGCGCCGGATGGTCGACCGGCTGCGGTCGGCCGGCGAGGTGCGCCTGGCGGCGGCGGTCCGCGAGGACCTGCTCACCGCCGTGCAGGGCGCGCTGTTCACCAACGTCGCCGCGCTGGGCACCGGGCTGCTGCTGATCGTCGCCTCGGGGCGAATGCGCGACGGCGAGTTCACCATCGGCGACCTGGCGCTGTTCGTCTACTACATCCAGTTCGTCTCCGACGCGGTCAACGCGTTGGGGATGTTCATGTCGCGGACCCGCCGCGCGAACGTCTCGCTCGGCCGCATCGCCGAGGTGGCCGGCGGGCTGCCGGCCGCGATAGAGGCCGCGCCCACCTACGTGGACGGGGAGCAGCCGCCCGCGCCGAGCGAGCCGGCGAAGGACGCCGAGCCGCTGCGCGCGATGACGGTCACCGGCCTCACGTACCGCTACCCCGGCTCGGACCGGGGCATAGTGGACGCGGCCTTCACCGTCGAGGCCGGCGCACTGACCGTGATCACCGGCCGGACCGGTGCCGGGAAGAGCACGCTGCTCCGCTCGGTGCTCGGAATGCTTCCGGCGGACCGCGGCGAGATCCGCTGGAACGGCGAGCCGGTGGACCGGCCCGACGACTGGTTCGTACCACCACGCTCCGCCCACGTGCCCCAGGTGCCCCGGCTGTTCACCGGTTCCCTGCGCGGCAACGTGAAGCTGGGCCTGGAGCGCGACGACGACGCCGTGCTCGCGGCGATCCGCACGGCGGCACTGGAGCAGGACCTCGAGGCGATGCCGAAGGGGATCGACACGATGATCGGCTTCCGCGGGCTACGGCTGTCCGGCGGGCAGGTGCAGCGGCTGGCGGCCGCCCGGATGCTGGTCCGCGGTACCGACCTGCTGGCCTGTGACGACCTGTCGAACGCGCTGGACCCGGCCACCGAACGGCTGCTCTGGGACCGTCTGCTCGCCGAGGGCCGGACGGTGCTGGCCGTCTCGCACCGGATCGCGGTGCTGGAGCGGGCCGACCGGATCGTGCTGGTCGACGACGGCGCGGTGATCGACTCGGGCACCTCCGCCGAACTGCTCGAACGTCGGCCGCTGATGCGCGAGTTGTGGCAGGAGGCCGCCTCGGAGCAGCCGACCGGGGCCGAGTCGGTGGAGCCGGCCCGGTGACGGCCCGGGTCACCTCCGGCCCCGCCGGTGCCGGGACGTCCGCGCCGGGCGCGTGTCGTCACGTGCTCGGCCTCTCCGCACCCGGACCCGGCGAATTGGCGGCGGCGGCGTCCCGGCTCGCCGACGTACTGCGGGAGAACCCCCGGCTGCCGCTGCACACCCTGGCCCGATCACTGGGCACCGCGCCGCACTACCCGGCCCGGCTCGCGGTGGTGGCGGCCGACGCGGTGGAGGCCGCCGAGGCACTGACCGACGGCGAGCACCCGGCGCGAGTCCAGGGCACGGCGGTGCCCGGTGAGCAGTCCGTCGTCTTCCTGCTGCCCGGCGTGGGCGACCACCATCCGGGGATGGTGGCCGGGCCGTACCGGTCGCTGCCCCGGTTCCGACGCCGCCTGGACGAGGTCGCCGAACTGCTGCTGCCCGTCCTCGGCGCCGACGTCAGGGAGGCGCTAGACCTGTCCGGGGCCGTCATGGCGCCGCCGCAGCAGCCGGCCGGTATCGACCTGGCCGCGCTGATGGCGTCCCGCCGGGCGGGTCCGGCCCACCGCGGCGGCTTCGACCGGCCGCTGACCGCGCAGCCGCTGGTGTTCGCGGTGGAGTACGCCACGGCCGGGCTGCTGATCGACGTCGGGCTGCGGCCGGCCGCACTGCTCGGGTACAGCATCGGCGAGTGCACGGCCATGTGCCTGGCGGGCGTGCTGGACCTGCCCCGGGCCGCCGCGTTCGTGGCGGCCCGGGCCCGTGCCATCGAAGCGACCGCCGCGGCCGCACCGCCGGGGGCGATGACCGCCGTGGTGGCCGGCGCCGAGGAACTGACGGGACTGCTGGGCGACGATGTCGTCCTCGCCGCGGTCGACGGGCCTCACCTGTGCGTGCTCGCCGGGCCCGCGGACGGGTTGGCGAAGGTCGAGGACCGGCTGGACGGGGCGGGCATCGCGAGTCGGCGGCTCCCGGTGGAGTTCGCCTTCCACTCCCCGGCGATGGCGGGAGCCGTGGCACCCGTCGAGGAGGCCGCGGCCCGGGCCGGCCTCTCGGCACCGGCCACACCCATGCTGTCGAACCTGACCGGTGGCTGGCTGACGGCCGAGCAGGCGACGGACCCGGCCTACTGGTCCGGCCAGCTGCGTCACACGGTGCGCTTCGACGAGAACCTGGCGAACGCCCTGGCACTGCCCGGCCCGGTCCTGATCGAGGTGGGGCCGGGCCGCTCGCTCGGCACGCTCGGCCGCACGCATCCGGCTGCCGGGCGGGACACCGGAGTGCTGGCGACGCTCGGTGCCCCGGGGGAGCCGGACCCGTTCGCGCGCGCCCTCGCCGGCGCCTGGGTGCGGGGACTTCCGGTCGACCTGTCCGTGGTCGCGGAGCTTTCCGAGGACTGAGCACCTCGGGCGGTCCCCCGTCCTCGGGACGGACGACGGGAGCCCCGGCAGCCAGGCTGCCGGGGCTCCCGTCGTCCGTCCGGTCGTGCCTACCGCGGCGCACCCCTCTCCACGAAGGCCACGATGCTGTCCACCGTACCGAAGTTGGTGATGTCGAGCTCCTCCGTCGCGACCGGTCGCGCGAAGGTCCGCTCGACCCAGACCACGAGCTGCATCGCGAAGAGCGAGCTGACCAGACCAGCCTTGAAGACGTCCAGGGAGTCCTCCAGATCAGTGCGGTTGGTGTGCCGGGCCAGGTACTGCCGGACCTGGCTGCGGACGTCGGTGTCGGTCATTGCGCCCTCCCGGGAGCGTGGTCGGTGCCGTCGGTGTAGTCGTGGAAGCCGCGTCCGGTCTTGCGTCCGTGCAGGCCGGCCTCGACGAGGCGTCGCAGCAGCGGGCACGGGCGGTACTTCGGGTCCCCGAACTGCTCGTGCAGCACGTCCAAGGAGTAGAGCACGGTGTCCAGGCCGATCAGGTCGGCCGTCTCCAGCGGTCCCATCCGGTGCCCGAAGCACCGGCGGAACAGCAGGTCCACGTCGGCCGCGGTGGAGACGCCCTCGTGCACCAGGTACATGGCCTCGTTGACGGTCAGCATCATGACCCGGTTGGTCACGAAGCCCGGCGAGTCGTTGACCACGACCGCCTCTTTCCCGATCTCCCGCAGGAGCGCGGTGGAACGTTCGACGGTCTCCGCACTGGTGTGGAAGCCGCGGATCACCTCGACCATGGGCATCAGGTCGGCCGGGTTCATGAAGTGGTTGCCCAGCACCAGCTCCGGCCGGCCGGTGCGGGCGGCCAGCTGGGTGATCGGGATCGCCGACGTGTTGACGGCCAGGATGCAGTCGTCGGCGCAGATCCGGTCCAGGCGGGCGTACAGCTCCTCCTTGGCGCCGGTCTTCTCGGTGATGTTCTCCACCACGTACTCGGCGTCGTGCAGCGACTCCGGGTCGAGGGTGAAGGTGATCAGGTCCAGTGCGCCGACGGCGCCCGGCGGCCTTTGCGGCTGCCGGGCGAACAGGCCGCCGAGCCGCTGGGCCGAGGCGATCCGCTCGCGCGCCCGGTCGAGCGCGTCCTGACTGATGTCGACCAGGGTCACCGGGCGGCCGGCCGACGCAAAGGCACCGGCCACGCCGACCCCCATGGTGCCGGCACCCACCACTCCGACAGGGCGTGTCATCGGTTTCCGTCCTTCCTGGCGGAGCCGTGGCCACGCAGTGGTTCGGGCCACCTCTCCGGGTCCGGGCCGTGCTGGCAGAGCACGGCGTACATGAGGCGTTCGAGGCCGAAGCCCACGCAGGCGGTGTGCACCGGCTCACCGTCCGGGCCGCTGATCCCGAACGCCTCGCCGAAGCGGGTCTCGTGACGGTTGAACGAAGCCACCGCGATGTCCCGGTCCGGGGCGACGGCGAGCCGGGCCTCGTACTTGAGCGAGAGCAGCCGCTGGCTGGAGATCGCCGGTCCGGTGCGGGCGCTGTCACCGAAGAACGGGTCGTGCGCCACCTCGCAGTGCCCGGCCAGGTCGAGCTCGTCGAAAAGGGCGACGGCCGCCGCCAGGAACCGTTCCCGGCAGTCGGCCGCGAACTGACGGGTGCCGAGGAAGACCACCTCGCGGATGGTGAAGTCCCAGAGCCGTTCCAGGCCGGCGTGGTATCGGTGCTCGTGCCGGAACGAGCTGCCGCGCGCGGTGACGACGCGGTCGCCGCCGGCCAGCGGTGCGTCGGCCAGCTGGTGGAAGGTGTGGTAGCACATGGTCGGCGGGAGGCAGAAGTCCGCGTCGCGGCTGTGCGCCAGCAGGAGGCCGGCCAGTTCGGCCTCTGGGGTCCAGGCCGGCAGGCCCTCCAGGAAGTCCTGGTAGGAGTCCAGGTCGGCGTGGAGCCGGCTGGCGAACATCAGGTGCTGCGGGAAGGAGCCGAGGTAGCCGGAGCGGTGCAGGGCGGAGGTGGGCAGCAGCGCGGGGTAGCGGTACTCGACGGCACCCATCTGCTCGACGGCGATCCGCCGCACCAGGTCGTCGAGGCGGTGGAACAGCTCCAGCGGCCCCGGTCCGAGGGCGACCTGGCCGGGGCCGCAGCGGACCGCGGCGCCGGTGGCGAGGAGCTCCTCGAAGACCGGCGCGGCCGGCCTGGCCACGACGTCCCGGGCCGAGCGCCACACCACCTCGGGGCGCTGCGGGAGCTGGGTGAGGATGTCCGAGGCCACCATCCGCCGGACCTTCTCCACGAGCGCGCGGTCGGCGTCCCGGTCCCCGTCGTCCGGCACGGTGAGATGGACGGCCCGGACCGGTGCCCCGTTCTCGGGCAGCCGGAAGCCGGAAACCCGTGGGCTCACGAAGAGGAGCCGGCGGGCGACCTCCGGGCCGAGCCCGGCGTCGACCGCGGTCGGCAGCGGTACCGTCAGTTCGCGCTCAGCCATGGTCGGACACTCCGGTCAGTCGGGCGATGATCGATCGGTGCACGTCGGAGGTGCCGCCGTAGATGGGACCGGCCAGGGCGTCCCGGACCTCCCGTTCGGCACCGAAGTCGGTGAGGTACCCGCGCGCGCCGCGCACCCGCACCGCGTCCACGGCCGCGGCCAGCACGCTCTCGCTGACGTGCAGTTTGAGCAGCGAGGACTCCAGGGCGGCGACTCGGCCCCGCTGCTTGAGCCAGGCGAACCGGTAGAGCATCAGCCGGGCCGCCTCCAGCCGGACCTGCAGGTCGGCGAGCCGGTGCGACACGGCCTGGAAGGAGCCGATCGGGCGCCCGAACTGGCGGCGCTCGCCCGCGTAGTCGGTGGCCTCCTCGACGAGCCGTCGCAGGGTGCCGACCTGGCTGGCGAACATGAACCCGCGCTCCCACTCGATCGTGGAGGTGAACACCTGGTAGCCGCCGCCCTCCTCGCCGAGGACCAGGTCGGGGGCGAGGACGGCACCGTCGAGCGAGACCTCGCCCATCGGGGTCCCGCGCAGGCCGGACTTCGACCAGCTCCGGGCGATGGTCACCCCCGGCGTACCGGCCGGGACGAGGAACGCGGTGAGGTCGCGCTGAGGGGTGTCGGAGCGGCCCGTGCGGGCGAAGAGTACGAACAGATCGGCCACCGGGGCGTTGCTGATGAAGGTCTTGGTGCCGGTCAGGACGTAGCCGTCGGCCGTCCGTGCGGCCGAGGTGCCGAGGGCCAGCATGTCCGAGCCCGCCTCCGGCTCGGACAGGGCGTGCGCGCCGACCAGCGTGCCGTCGGCCAGGCCGGGCAGGAAGCGCTCGCGCTGCGCCGGGCTGCCGTGGGCCAGCAGGTAGGACGTGGCGGCCCAGACGTGGTTGTTGACCGCGAACAGCAGACCGTTGTCCCGGCAGGCGTGGCCGAGAGCCTCGAAGAGCAGCGCGCAGGTGACCAGATCGTGCCCCGCACCGCCGTACTCGGTGGGGACCGGCCAGCCCATGACACCGAAGTCGGCGAGCCGGCGCCAGCCGTCGAGGTCGAAGACGGCGTCACGGTCGTTGTCCGCCGTGCGGTCGGGGAGTTCCTCGCGGACGAACCGCACGGTCCGGCGGACCAGCGCGTCCTGCTCGGGGGTGGTGGCGAAGTCCATGGCTCGTCCTACTCCTGGTCCGGGGTGGTGGCGGTTTCGCGGGAAGCCGCCCCGAGAAGGGCGGCGATGTCGGCGGGACCGGCACCGGTGAGTTCGGCCAGCAGGTCCGAGTCGTCCTCGGGCACCGTCGTGTTCGCCGGCTGTCGCGGCCCGTCGGGCCCGGCTCCCAGATCGATCCACGCGGCCAGGTCCCGGACGGTGGGCCGGGCGAACAGCTCACCGAGCGGGACCAGGAGCCCCAGCTCCCGTTCCAGCCGGCCGGCGACCCGCAACGCGGCGATCGAGTGGCCTCCGCTCGCGAAGAAGTCCGTGTCCGGGACGCAGGGCGACGGCACGCCCAGCACCTCCGCCCAGATCCGCCCGACCAGGGCCTCGGTCGGCGTCGGCTCCGTGCTTCTGCCGATGGCCGGGACCGTCCCGGCATCCGGGGCGAGCCGCTCCAGGGCCCTCCAGTCGAGCTTGCCGTTCCCCGTGACCGGGAGAGCCGGGACGACGACGATCGTGCCGGGCACGGCGTACGCCGGCAGCAACCCGGCCAAGCGGCGGCGCAGTTCGGGCGGATCGGCGGCGGCTTCCGGGCGGGGCACCACGTACGCGGCGAGGACCCGCTCACCGGCGACGACCCGCGTGCCCACCGCTGCGGCCCCCACCACGGACAGCCCGGTCAGCGCGGCCTCGACCTCGGCCGGTTCGACCCGGAAGCCGCGGACCTTGACCTGGCGGTCGGAGCGTCCGGCGAACTCGATCCGGCCGTCCGCCCCGATCCGGCCGAGGTCGCCGGTGCGGTAGAGGCGGGCGCCGGGCTCGAACGGGTGCGGGACGAAGCGGTCGGCGGTGAGCCCCGGGCGTCCGAGGTAACCGTGGGCGAGGCCGTCGCCGCCGACGTGGATGTCCCCGAGGACGCCGGGCGCCGTCGGGTGGCCCCAGGGGTCCAGGACGAACAGCGAGCGACCGGCGATCGGGCGGCCGAGCGGGACGGGGCGGTCGGGCGCGGGCCGGTCGAGGGCGGCGGTGGTGGCGAAGACGGTCGCCTCGGTGGGGCCGTAGCAGGCGGTGATCCGCAGGTCCGGGTACGCGGCGGAGATCCGGTGCAGACGGTCCGCCGGGACGACGTCGCCGCCGGTGAGCAGTCGGCGCAGCCCGGCGAAGAGCTCCGGCCGCTCGTCGGCGACCACGCGCAGCAGGCCCGCGGTCAGGTGCAGCACGGTCACCTGCCGGTCACGGACGAAGTCGTGCAGCGCGCCGGGCGTCAGTCGGGTGTCCGGCGCGACGGCCAGGGCCGCGCCGGAGAGCAGCGGGGCCCAGATCTCGAAGGTGGAGGCGTCGAACGCGGCCGGTGCGAGGACGGCCACGACATCACCGGGGCCGAGCGGGGCGTACGCGCAGTGGTGGGCGAGGCTGAGCACGCCCGCGTGCGGGACGGCCACCGGCTTGGGCGTGCCAGTGGTGCCCGAGGTGAACATCACGTAGGCGAGATCGGCGGGGGAGAGGTCGAGCGGGGCGGCCGGCCGGCCGGGGCCGTCGAGATCCAGCAGCGGCAGCCCCAGGTCTTCCGCCCGGGCCCGGTGGGAGCGGTCGGTGACCACGGCCCGGGGGGCCACCGCGTCGAGCATCGTCCGGAGCCGGGCGGGTGGGAGTTCGTCGTCGACCGGCAGGTAGGCCGCGCCGGCCTTCAGCACGCCGAGCATCGCCGTGACCAGGCCGGCGTGCCGCCCGACGCGGAGCGCCACCAGGTCGCCCCGGCGGATCCCGGCGGAGGCCAGCCGTCCGGCCAGACGGTCCGAGTCCGCGTCGAGCCGGCGGTAGGTCAGCTCGCCGACGACGGCGGGCGCGTCGGGGGTGCGCGCGGCCTGGGCACGGAACGCGGCGGCCAGGTCGGTGGCGGCGGCGACGGGTGCCGGTCCGGTGGCGGCGGCGACCGCCGCGGCCAGGCGCGGCCCGAGGTGGTCGGCTTCGCCGACCGGCCGGTCCGGGGCCGCCGTCAGCCGGTCGCACAGGACTCGGAACTCCTCGCCGACGTCCCGGACCGTCTCCGGGTCGAAGAGGTCGGTCGCGTACTCGATGACCACCGGCAGCCCCGGGAGGTCGGCGACGAAGCAGCTCAGCTCGAACTCGCTGGCGCGGCGCGGCGGGAAGAGCCGCCGCACGGCCGGACCGCCGTCGTCGCGGTCGTCGGGCAGGACGTCGTGGGTGACCTGGAACGACACCGGGCAGAGCGGCAGCCGGGAGGGGTCGCGTTCGGCGACGTGCCGGGCCACGATCCGGTCCAGCGGCACCCAGCCGTCGCGCAGGCAGCGGATCGCCTCGGCGCGCACCGAGCGGACCAGGTCACGGAAGTGCGGGTCGGCGCCGGTCCGGACGCGCAGCGGCACCATGTTGGCGAACAGACCCACCTCCCCGGCCCACTCGGGGCGGATCCGGGCCGTGTGCGGGATGCCGATCAGCACATCGGAACGCCGGCCCGAGCGGCGGCTCATGGTCACCCCGAAGGCCGCCGTGAGCACCATCGACAGGGTCGCACCCGTGGCGGCGGCGAAGACCCGCAGCCGGCGCTCCAGCTCCGCGCCGAGCGTGAAGGTGTGCTCCGCGCCCCGGAAGGAGAGCGGTGCCCGGCGCGGACGATCGGTGGCGAGCACGAGCTCCTCCGCCCCGGCCAGCGCCTCGTCCCACCGCTCCAGGGCCGCCCGGCACTCCGGCCCGTCCACCCACTCCCGCTGCCACCGCGCGAAGTCGGCGTGGCGCAGTGCGGGCGGCGGGAGCTCGTGCCCCTGGTAGGCGGCGCGCAGATCGGCGATCAGGACCGGCGTCGACAGGCCGTCGAACGCCAGGTGGTGGACCAGCAGCTCGAGTACGTGGCGGTCCGGCCCGTACCGGACCAGGCGGGCGTCCAGCAGCCGGTGGCCGGTCAGCCGCTGGGCCGGTGGCCGGTGCCCGGCGTCCAGCACGGTCAGCCGCCGCGACCAGGGCTCCACCAGATGCGCGGGCACACCGTCGGTCTCCACGATCCGTCCCGCCAGCACGTCGTGCCGGGCGACCACCGCGGCGAGCGCGCGCTCCAGGGCGGGGACGTCCAGGGCACCGTCGAAGGCGAGGTGCACGGGCATGGTGAAGAACTCGGCGTCCGGGTGCAGCCGGACCAGGAACCACAGGCGCTCCTGCAACGGGGACAGCGGCCGTCGGTCGTCGGGGACCGGACGGGTCGTGGCGTCCGCTGGCACTGGCGTCACCGTCCTCTGCTCGTGGTCGACAGCGTGGCCTCAGCCTGGCGGCCGCGCGTCGGCCCGGGCACGTCCCGTAAAGACGCGACGGCGCCCGGACGTGTACCCGCAATAAGGGGCATGACCGGCCGCCGGAATCGTTCCTAGCGTGGTCGGGCCGAGCGGAGCCCGGGAGGTCGGACGCGCATGGAACAGACCCTGGTCGCACTCTGGCGGGAGGTGCTGGACGATCCGGCACTCGACGCCGACGACAACTTCTTCCTGGCCGGCGGGCACTCGCTGCTCGCGCTGCGGCTCCTCGAACGGGTCCGGGAGGCCCTCGGGCACACGGTCGAGCTCGACGAACTCCTGGACGCCGCCACCCCACGAGCCCTGGCCCGGCACCTCGCTGTCCTGGAATCAGGGGACGTGCGCCGCCCCGGCACCGGGAGCACGATCGCTGCCGGGACGGCCGCGGAGAGCGGCGCACGGTACGAAGGGCGGGCGGATGGCTGAGCAACGCGCGACGGCGGCCGGCGGTCTGCCGGTGGTCGCCGAGCCGGGCGGCCCGGTGCTGCACGAGGTGTCCGGAGTGCGGGACCGGCCGTCGCTGCGGTCCTGGCTGACCGAGCACCGGACAGCGGTCCGCGAGACCCTGCTCGTCCACGGCCACCTGCTGCTGCGCGGCCTGCCGATCGAGGAGCAGGCCGACTTCGCGCTCGCCCGTGACGTCCTGACGGAGCGCCGGGCCGCGCACGCCCGGGAGGAGACCACACCCCGCTCCGACCTCGGCGACGGCATCTTCTCGGCGACGGACCTGCCGCGCCAGCACACGATAGGGCTGCACCAGGAGGACAGCTACAGCCTT
The DNA here is from genome assembly GCF_040612315.1 of Streptomyces sp. NPDC006435. Classification (NCBI taxonomy): domain Bacteria; kingdom Bacillati; phylum Actinomycetota; class Actinomycetes; order Kitasatosporales; family Streptomycetaceae; genus Streptomyces; species Streptomyces sp. NPDC006435. The sequence continues at coordinate 104,306 of NZ_JBEXPY010000024.1, read as the reverse complement.
CTCGCACCCGGGCTGCTGCTGTTCGCCTGCCTCGTGCCGGCCGACACCGGCGGGGCGACCACCCTCGGCGACGTCCGAACGGTGCTCGACGCCGTCCCCGCCGAGCTGATGGACCGGCTCCGCGGACAGGGCTGGCAGATCACCCGTACCTTCAGCGAGCACGTCGGCATCGGCTGGCAGCAGGCATTCGGCACCACGGACCGGGAGAGCGTCGAGCGGTTCTGCGCCGAGAACCTGATCGGGTGCGAGTGGCTCGCCGACGGGAGGCTGCGCACCACCGGTCTGCGCTCGGCGACCCTGCACCACCCGGTCACCGGCGCCGAGTGCTGGTTCAACCACATCGCCGTGTTCAACGAGCACACCTACGAACCCGAGCTCCGCGAGGTCCTGCTGGACGCCGGCGGCGCGGACGCCCTGCCGCAGAACACCTTCCACGGGGACGGCACGCCGTTCGACCCCGAGGAGATCGCGCTGCTCAACAGGGCCTTCGACGCGGCCCTGATCCGGGTCGACTGGCGGCCCGGAGACCTCCTGCTCGTGGACAACCTGCTGAACGCGCACGGCCGGGAGCCGTTCGGCGGCCATCGCCGTGTCCTCGTCGCCCTCGGCGACAGTTTCGACGTCCGTGACCGCAGGCCGACCGGACCGGTCGGGCCGCGCGGTCTGACCTGAACAGCTAGGAGCACCGATGGACATCACGACCGGTCTCGACACCGGCGACCTGGACGTGGTGCTGGCCGACGGCCGCCCACCGATCGGCACCGTGCGCGGCGTGGTGACCGGCCCGGCCGTCGCCGACTGGCTCACCGAGCACCGCCCGGTGATCCGCGCCGTGCTGGACCTGCACGGCAGCCTGCTGATCCGGGGCCTGCCGCTGAACACCCTGGACGACTTCGCGGCGGCCCGCGGGGCGGTGATCGACGAGGAGTTCGCCTACCGGGAGAAGGCGACCCCGCGCAGCGCCTACGGGCAGGGCCTGTTCTCCTCCACCGACATGCCGCCGGCCCACGACATCCGGCTGCACAACGAGAACAGCTACACCCTGAGCTTCGCCGGGATCCTGCTCTTCGGCTGCCTCGCGGCCCCGGCCACCGGCGGTGCCACCCCGGTGGCCGACTCGCGCGAGGTGCTCGCGGCGCTGCCCCCGGAGCTGGCCGAGAAGTTCGCGACCCTCGGCTACATGCTGTACCGCAACTACCACCCGCACCTCGGTCTGCCGTGGACCACCGCGCTCGGCGTGGAGAGCCGGGAGGACGCGGAGCGGTTCTGCCGGGAGAACGTGATCGCCTGGCGCTGGCTGGCCGACGACCGCCTGCTCACCGGTCAGCGGCGGCCGGCCGTGATCACCCACCCGCGCACCGGCGACCGGCTCTGGTTCAACCACATCGCCTTCTGGAACGAGTTCACCCTCGACCCGGACATGCGCGAGGTCCTGGTCAGCAGTTACGGGCCGGACGGCCTGCCGTTCAACACCGCCTACGGCGACGGGACGCCGATCGGCCGCGACGAGGCGGATGCGCTCAACGATGCCTACCGCACGGCGCTGCGCCGCGAGGCATGGCGTCCCGGCGACCTCATGATCGTCGACAACCTGCTGTCCAGCCACGGCCGCGACGCCTACCTCGGGGACCGTCGGATCGTCGTCGCCATGGGCGAACCGGTGCGGGTGGCCGACTGCCGGCCGGGCTCGCCGGTCGAACCCGGTCCGCTGCCGGTCTGAGTCCGCGCCGACGCCCCGTACCGCGAGGAGAGGAATGACCACGAACGCGATCGAGCGGATCTGCCGGCTGACGCCGCTGCAGGACGGCATGTTCTTCGAGGCACTGCGCCGGCAGGGCACCAGCGAGGTGGTCTACCAGGTCTGTCTGGAGCTGACCGGCGAGCTGGACGCCCCGGCGCTCCGGGAGGCGTGGCGGGCGGCGGCACGCCGGCACCCGATCCTGCGGACTTCCTTCCACTACGAGCGGCTCGACGCCCCGGTCCAGGTCGCGCACCGCGAGGCCGAGGCACCGTGGCAGGAGCACGACCTCTCCGGGATGGCGCAGGACGGGCAACAGGACGCGCTCGCGAAGCTGCTGGAGACCGACCGCGCCGCGTCGTTCGACCTCACCCGTGCCCCGCTGATGCGGCTGGCCCTGGTGCGGGCCGGCGAGGGACGGGCGTGGCTGGTCTGGACGTACCACCACCTGCTGCTGGACGGCTGGTCCACCTATCTGGTGCTCGCGGACGTCTTCGACGGCTACCGGGCCGCGGTGGCCGGCGGCGGAACGCCCGGTCCCGCCCCCCGGCCGTACTGGGAGTACGTCGCCTGGCTCCAGGCCCGTGACGAGAAGGGCGAGGAGGAGTACTGGCGCCGACGGCTGGCCGGGTTCCGCGCACCGACGCCGATCGGTTTCGAGACGGTCGAACCGCAGGACGCCGACGCGGAGTTCGGCGAGGCGGAGTTCTTCCTCTCCCCGCGCATCAAGTACGCGCTGGAGGACCTGGTCCGCACCCGCCACCTCACTCTCGGAAGCATCGTGCAGGCGGCCTGGGCACTGACCCTGGCCCGGTACAGCGGTCACGACGACGTGGTCTTCGGTTCGATCGTCTCCGGCCGCACCCCGGACTTCGCGGGGATCGACGACATCGTCGGCCTGTTCATCAACGTCCTGCCGGTGCGCGCGGTCGTGGACGACGAGATGTCCCTGGCCGACTGGCTGGCCCGGTTCCAGGAGCAGCTGGTGGAGGCGCGCCAGTACGAGTCGTCCCCGCTCGCGGCGGTGCAACGGTGGAGCGAGGTGCCGCGCGGGCTGCCGCTGTTCGAGAGCCTCGCGGTGTTCATCAACTACCCGGTCCGGGAGAACTGGACCGACGGCGGCGCGGTCCAGGTGACCGGGAGCCGGGTGCTCCAGCAGCCGCACTACCCCCTCCATCTGACCGCGGTCCCGGCCGACGAGGGGTGGCGGCTCAGCATCGGCTACGACCCGCGCCGCTTCCGTCCCGGCACCGTGCAGCGGCTGGGCCGCCTGCTCACCTCCGTGTTCGCCGCGATCGTCGACGGGGTGACCCGACCGGTCGCCGAGCTGCCGCGCTGGACGGCCACCGTGCCGCTGGCCGATCAGGCGACCGCGGCGGAGTTCTCGCCGGCGAGCCCGGCCGAGCTGCTGAGCGCGGTCGCGGCGCGTCGGCCGACCGCTCCCGCCGTCGACGAGGGCGGGAGCCGGACGGACTACCGGAGCCTGTTCCAGCGGGCCGACGCCCTGGACGGGCGGCTGCGCGCAGCCGGCGCCGGGCCGGGGCGGACGGTGCGGATCCGGCTCGCGCCGTCCACCGACCTCGTGGTGGCCGTCGTCGCGGCGATCGGCACGGGAGCGGCGGTCGAACTGGTGGATCCGGCCGCCGGTGGGCCGGCGCCCGACGCGGACGACAACGGCCCGGTGGTCGGCGCCGGCCTGCTGGTCGAGGCGGCGGTCGGGGCGCGGGACCCGGCCGACGACGGACCGGCCACCGTCCGGCAGCCGACCGCTCCCGTGATCGGCGGGTACGGCGCGGACGGACTGGTCCTCACCCGGGCGGGCTTCGTCGAGGCCCTCTACCGGCTGCAGTGCGCGGTCCCGTTGGGCCGCGGCGACCGGGTCGCCCTCCTGGGCGGCGGGCCGCGGCTGCTGCGCAATCTGCTGTGGACGCTCGCCGCGGGGGCTGCGGTGGTGTTCGACGCGGAGGCGAACGTCGTCTTCGCGTCCGGCGAGGGCGCCGCCCGGACGGCGGCCGGGCGCCTGCCGGCCCACGACCCGGAGGACGGCACGACGCACCGGCTGATCGTCGACGGCGTCGTGTCCTCGGAGCTCCGGGCGGACCTGGCCGCCCGCACCGGGGTCGAGTTCGTCGAGGAGCACCGCGGCGGACCCGTCGGCCTGCTGGTCTCGCCGTCCTGGTCCCGGCCGGTGGACGTCGGTCCGGTCGCCCGTCGGGCCGCCGGTCCCCGGGTCTTCCCGGACACCGCCGAGACCCCGGTGGACGAGGACGCCTGGCTCTGGCCGACGGCAGCGGTCCTGGAGCGGCACACGGCCGTCCGGGAGGCCGCCGTCCGCCTGCTGACGGGCACCGACGGGGTACCGGTAGTGGTCGCCTTCGTGGTCATCGGCCAGGGCGAGCCGACCGCGACCGAGCTGGAGGAACTGGTCGCCTCCCACCTGCCCCGCGCCTGGGTCCCGGGCCGTTTCGTGGTCCTCGACGCGCTGCCGTCCGCCCCGGACGGCACGGTCGACCGTTCGGCGCTGGTCCTCGGCGGGGGCGGCGGTTCGCGGGTGGCCCGCTCCGGCTCCCCGGCCGACCAGCTCGCGGAGGTGGTGACCGGCATCTGGGCCCAGGCACTCGACCTCCCGCCCGGCGAGTCGACCGACGAGGAGACGGACTTCTTCGACCACGGCGGCCACAGCCTGCTGGCGATCAAACTGGTGTCCCGGCTGCGCTCCGCCCTGCGGGTGGAGTTCACCCTGAACCACCTGTTCACCGCCCCGACGCTCGGCGGGGTGGTCCGCGCGGTGCGCGCACTGCTGACCGCCGACAGCGGGGCCGGAGTCGACGCCCCGATCCCCCGGGCCCCGCGGGACCGGCCGCTCGCCGCCTCCTTCGCCCAGGAGCGGATGTGGTTCCTCGACCGGCTGGGCGGCCCTCCCGAGAACGTCATGCTGCCCTCCCGGGTGGACCACCCGCTCGACCCCGAGGTCCTGCGCCGCGCACTGGTCGCGCTGGCATCGCGGCACGAAGTGCTGGGCTCCTGCCTGCGGGAGGTGGACGGGCGCGTGGTCCAGGTCCCACAGGCGGAACCGGCGGTGCCGCTGGAAGTCGTCGACCTCACCAATCTGCCGCTGGACGCAGCCGAGGAGCAGGCCCGCACGCTGCTCGCCGCCGACGCCGCGCGGCCGTTCGACCTCGGCGGGGAGCTGCCGCTCCGGGTCCGCCTGATCCGCCTCGCCCCCGCCGACCACGTCCTCGGTGTCTGTCTGCACCACGCGGTCATGGACGGCTGGTCCACGGGTGTCCTGTTCAACGACCTCAACACGCTGTACCGGGCGGAGGCCACCGGAACCCCGGCCGGCCTTCCCGAACTGACCGCTCAGTACGCCGACTTCAGCGCCTGGCAGCGGGAGCGGCTGTCCGGTGAACGGCTGGACCGGCTGCTGGACCACTGGCGCGGGCGCCTCGACGGCGCACCGGACCTGCTCGCCCTGGACGGCCGGGAGAACGGCCGGGTGCCCGGCACCGAGCGGGCCGGGGACATGCAGGAGGTCTTCCTCGGCCCGGACGTCGCCACCGGACTGCGCAGCCTGGCCGGGAGCGAGGCGGCCACCGTGTCCATGGCGATGCTGTCCGTGTGCGCGGCGATGCTCGCCCGGCACGCGGGGCGGCCCGACGTGGTGGTCGGGCTGGCGGTGGCCGGCCGCGACCACCCGCAACTGGAGGGGCTGGTCGGCTTCTTCGTCAACACCCTGCCGGTCCGCATCGACCTGTCGGACCGGCCGACCTTCCGCACCCTGCTCAAGCGGGTCCGGGAGACGGTCCTGGACGCGCTGGCACACCAGGAGCTGCCGATCGAGAAGCTGGTCACCGTGCTCAGGCCGGACCGCGTGGCCGACCGCCTCCCGTTGGTCCAGGTGCAGTACACCTTCCAGAGCGCACCGTTCCGCCCCCTGGAGTTCGGCGGCCGGACGGCGGGCCACTTCCCGGTCCGGCAGGAGAGCGCCCGCTTCGAGCTCAACATCGAGGTCTACGAGTGGCGCGGCGGCATCCGCTGCGTGCTGCACCACGACCGCTCGCGCTACCGGCCGGAGTACGTCCGGCGGCTGGCCGAGGAGTGTGCCGACCTGGTCCGGGTCGCGGTGGCGGACCCGGACACGCCGGTGGACGCCGCCGGGGGCACATCGCCGGCTCAGCCGCTCGGCAGTCTCGACCTGCTGCGTTCGATCCGAAGTGGAGACCGCTGATGACCGTCCGGACGGATCGCGGGAACAGTCCCGCCGCCATCGAGGACGCCTGCCCGCTCACCGGCTACCAGGCCGCGGCGCTGCTGCGCGCCGCGACCCGCCCGGCGCCCCCCGACCCGGCGGTCCGGATCGGGGTCGAGGCACCGGACCGGGGCACCGGACCGCTGCGGGCGGCGCTGGCCCGGCTCGTCCGGCGGCATCCGGCGCTGCGCACCGTGATCGACGCGACCGGTGCCGGCGGTCCCGTCCAACTGGTGCTGCGGGAGGCCGAACCGGTGGTCGAGGTGGTCGATCTGACCGACCGGACCGCCGAGGACGCCGAGCGGGCCGTGGCCCGGTGGCGGGCCGCCGACCCCCGGCCGGACCGCCCCGACCCCGTCCGGCTCACCGCCCACCGCCTGCCGGGCGGCCGGCAACTGCTCCACCTCGACCTCGCGGATCCGGTGCTCGACCCGGTCGGCGCGGAGCGGGTGGGAGCCGACCTCGTCGCCCTCTGCCACGGCGCCGAGCCCGTGGTCCCACCGAGCGCGGCCACCCGCGACGCGGTCGCCGCCGAGCAGCAGGGCGAGCCCGCCCCCGGCACCGCCGTGCTGCCGGGCGGCGGCCCCGCGACGGCCGGGACGACACTGGACGCCGAACTGACGGCGGCGCTGCGCGCGGCCGGCCCGCCGCTGCACCGGCTGCTGTTGGCGGCGTTCCTGGCCACCGTCGGGCGGCACTCCGGCACCCGGCACGTCGCCGCCTGGACCGTCCGCCGGGTGGGCGAGGGGACCGGCGAGTTCCGGCGCCTCGAACCGGTGACGGTCGACCGCGCCGCACGGAGCTGGGCGGACCTGGTCGACCGGATCGCCCCGCGGGCGCACCCGGGGACCGACGCGCCCGTGTTCGAATGGCGTGAACTCGGTGGAGAGGCCGAGGTGGAGACCCCGGGCGAGGACCTGGTGGCGACCGTGTCGCCGGCCGGCCTGACCCTGCGGTCCACCCGGGACGCCGCCTTCCTGGCCGGCTGCGTCGACACGCTGCGGCGGATGGCCGCGGATCCGGGCACCGCCCCGCAGCCGTCGCCCCTTCCGGAGGCCCACGACACCGGCGGCGCCCGCGATCACGCGGACCCGGACGGCCCCGGCGAACCCGGTGATCACGACGGCCGGACCGTGCCGGAGCTGATCGCGCGGGTGGCCGCGGCCCGTCCCGACGCCGTGGCCGTCGTGGACGAGGACGGCGGCGAGACCAGTTACCGCGCACTGCTCGACCGGGCCGCCGGGATCGCCGCCGGACTGGTCGCCGCCGGCATCCCCGCCGGCAGCGTGGTCGGCCTCCACCTGCCGCGCTCGGCCGAACTCGTCGCGGCGATGCTCGGGGTGCTCTCGACCGGATCGGCCTTCCTGGCCCTCGACCCGGACTACCCGGCGGAACGCTCCGCCGCCGCACTCGCCGACTCCGGTGCCGCCGTCCTGCTGATCGGGACGGCGACGGCCGCGCGGCCCGACCACGCCGGCCCGGTCCTGGCCCTGGACGGAATGCGGGGCGGCCGCAGCGTCGAACTCCCGCCGGTCCCCGCGGAGTCCGCCGCCTACGTGCTGTTCACCTCGGGATCGACCGGCCGCCCGAAGGGCGTCGCGGTGCCGCACCGGGCGCTGGCCTCCCTGATGCACTGGAGCGCGACCGGACTCGGCCTGCGGCCCGGCGACCGGATCGCCCAGCGCACCCCGGTCGCCTTCGACGCGGGCATGTGGGAGGTCTTCGGACCGCTCGCCGCCGGGGCGGCCCTGGTGGTGACGCCGTCGCGGGCCAACCGCGAGCCGGCCGTGCTCGCCGAGGCGCTCCGGCGGCACCGGATCAGCGTGCTCCAGCTGGTCCCCGCCCTGCTCGCCGCCCACCTGGAGGCCAGGACCCTCGGTGCGCTGCCCGAACTGCGCATGGTGCTCTGCGGAGGGGAGGCACTGCACCGCCCGCTCGCCGAGGAGTTCGCCGCGAGCTGCCCGCAGGCCCGGTTGCTGAACGTGTACGGCCCGACGGAGTGCGCGGTGGACGCGGTCTGGGCGGTGGCCGATCCGCACGAGGCCGCCGACACCGTGCCGATCGGCCGGCCGGTGCCGGGCGTCGTGGCCCACGTCCTGGACGAGCTCGGCGAGCCGGCCGCCGCCATGGCCCCGGGCGAGCTGGTCCTCGGCGGACCCCAGCTGGCGCTCGGCTACCACCGCAGGGCGGGGGACACCGCGGCCCGCTTCCTGCCCGACCACCTCGGTGGCCGGCCCGGCGCCAGGCTGTACCGGACCGGTGACCTCGTCCGCAGATTGCCGGACGGGCAGCTGGAATACCTCGGCCGGATCGACCGTCAGGTGAAGGTCCGCGGGGTGCGGACCGAGCCGGGGGAGATCGAGGCGGTGCTGGTCCGGCACCCCGCGATCCGCGAGGCGGCTGTCGTCGCGGCGCCCGACCGCGACGGCGGGATGGTGCTGCACGCCTTCCTGGTGGCCGACGAGCGGTCCTTTCCGCCCGGCGGCGCGCGGGCGGCGCTGCGTGAGCACGCCGCCCGGTGGCTGCCCGACACCATGGTGCCGACCGCGTTCGTCCTGGAGGACCGGCTGCCGGTCCTGCCCAACGGCAAGACCGACCTGACCGCACTGGCCGCGCGGGCGGGCCGCCCCCCGGTGGCCGCGTACCGGGCGCCGTCCGGTCCCGACGAGCGCTGGCTCACCGCCCAGTGGACCGAGGTGCTCGCGCTCGACGCCGTCGGCCGGGACGACGAGCTGGGGCCGCTGGGCGCCGGACCGGTGGCGGCCGCCCGGGTCGCCGCCCGGATCCACCGGGAGCGCGGCGTGCGGGTCACGGTCCCCGAACTGCTCGGCGCGGCCACCGTCGCCAGGCAGAGCGTCCTGCTGACGGGCACGGTCCGGTCCGGGTGAGGACCCGGTCGCTCCGCTGCTGCTCCCCGCTTCCCCCCGAACCACAGACCCCGAACCGAGTGAGGATCCGACGTGCCGCCCACCGTGCCCCCCTTTCCGTTGCGTACCGACCTCTCCTTCGGCGACGAGCGCTTCCTGATGTTCGTCCTCGACGAGATGGCGGCCTCGTACGAGGAACGCCATGACGACGTCGTGCGGCTCACCCTCGGCAAGTCCGAACTCCCGCCCGCGCAGGCGGTCGTGACGGCGATGCTGGAGGCCGCCGCGGACCCCGAAACCGCCGGCCTGGTCCACCCCGGCGGTCTGCCCCTGCTGCGCTCAAGTCTCGCCGAGCACTACCGGCGCACGCACGACGTGGACCTCCCGGCGCACCGATTCGTCGTCGGCACCGGCACCAGCTCGCTCTTCCGCAACCTCAACCAGCTGCTGGCCGGTCCGGGTGACGAGGTCGTCCTGCCGCACCCCTACTACCCGCTCTACCCGTTCACCGCGCGGCTCGCCGGAGCGGACGTCCGGTACTACCGGATCGACCCGCGCACCGGGCGGATCGACTGGGCGTCGCTGGAGCGGGCGCTGAGCGCGCGGACCCGGGCGGTGGTCGTCAACTCGCCGGGCAACCCGCTCGGCAACCTGGTCGACCCGGAGGAGTTCCTGCGGATCGACGCCGCGATGCACGCCGCGACGGACGGCGGCGCCGTGCTGATCAGCGACGAGATCTACGACAACGTCAGGTTCTCGAGCGCCCCCTTCTCCCTGGTCCGGGTCGCCGACCGGCTGCGCAGCCCGTACGTGGTGACCAACGCCTTCTCCAAGGGGAATCGGATGTACGCGCGGCGGGTGGGCTACGCGGTGGTCCCCGAATGGCTGGTCGAGCCCCTGGTCGTCGTCCAGCACCACACGTTGCTGACCACCGACCCGGTACCGCAGTTCGGCGCCGTCGCGGCCCTGGACCACCCCGGGGACCCCGAGGAACTGGCCCGCATCTACGGCCGCCGGCGCGACCACACGCTCAAGGCGTTCGCCGGTCTGGAGGACGTCGAGGCACTGCACTCGCACGGCGGTTTCTACCTCACCCTGGACTGCGCGGCCCACCTGGAGCGGCACGGCCTGCCGGACACGCTGGCGCTCGCCGAGCGGATCATGGAGCGGACCCGGGTCGCCACCGTGCCGGGCTCGGACTTCGGCCTGCCCACCACACTGCGGCTGTCGTTCAGCGCGGCCCGCTACGAGGAGGCGGTGGACCGGCTCCGGGCCTACTTCGAGGACGGAACCACGGGGTGAACCACCACGCGGGCTCCTGGACCTGCCGGTCCTGCTCGCGGCGGTACCCGGTGGCCGAGGTGGTCTACGTGTGCGACTGCGACCGCGCCGGGCGGCTGGACCTGGCCGACGGGCCCGGTGGCCCCGTGGCGACCGGCGAACCGACGCTCTGGCGCTATGCCCCGGTGCTGCCGCTCGGCCCCGACAGCGCCGGCGCGCGTGCGGTGCGCACCGGGTTCCCGGCCGGATGGACACCGCTGCGGCGGGCGCCCGCGGCGGCGGCCGGGCTGGGCGCGGGAGAGCTGCTGGTCAAGGACGAGTCGGTCAACCCGACCGGCTCTCTGAAGGACCGGGCCAGTGCCCTCGTGGTGGCTGCCGCCGTCGAGTTGGGCCGGCAGGTGGTGGCGACCGCCTCGACCGGAAACGCCGCCCTCGCCCTCGCCCGCGCCGCGGAGGTGGCCGGGATGCCGTGCGTGGTGTTCGTGCCGGCCCGGGCCGGTGCCGACCGGATTCGCCTCCTGGCCGGCCACGGCGCGCACGTCGTGGTGGTGGCGGGCGACTACGACGCGACCGTCGGGATCGGCCTGGAGGCATGCGCGGCGTTCGGCTGGTACTGCCGCACGACCGCGGTCAATCCGTTCACCACCCAGGGGAAGAAGACCGTCGGCCTGGAGATCGCCGAGCAGTGCGGCGGCCTGGCACCGGACCTGGTCGTGGTACCGGTCGGCGACGGGAACATCCTGGTCGGGCTCCACCGGGGCCTGCGGGACGCGGTGCGGCTCGGTTGGCTCGACCGGATGCCGCCCATCGTCGGCGTGCAGGCCGCGGGCGCCGCGGCGGTGCACCGGGCCTGGGCCGCCGGGCTGACCGCGGTGCCCGACGCCCCCGCCGACACGGTGGCCGGCGGCATCGCGGTGGGACACCCCATGGACGGCGCGCGGGCGGTCGCGGCGGTCCGGGAGAGCGGCGGCGCCCTGGTCACGGTGTCGGACCGGGAGATCCTCGGCGCCGGCACCGAACTGGCCGTCCGCGCCGGCGTCGTGGCGGAGCCGTCGAGCGCCGCCGGCTTCGCCGCGCTGCCCGGGCTGGACCTGAGGGGCCGACGGGTGGTGGTGGTCAACACGGGCGGGGCCCGGCGCGGCCCGGCGGACGGGGGCGGCGGGCCGGCCGTGCCCGAGGACGTCCGGACACCCGAGCCGGTCGCGCCGACCCTGGAGGCCGTCCGCGCGGCCCTGGCCGGGGTGACCGGGATCCCGATGGAGGTCCTGCCTCCCGGCCGGCGGCTCGGCCGGCTGTCGGGCATTTCGGGGACATGAGCCGAAACCCCGTTCGGGCCAGCATGGTTGGGGCCGTCCGGGGCGACGGCGGCGGTGACACGACCGGTGGAGGGCAGATGCAGGAGGCGGTGACCTCGCCGATGCAGCGGCGGCTGCTGAGGCTTCAGCGAGGGACGGACGCCGGCCGGTACACGGCCTCGTGCCGGATCCGGATCCCGGGCCGGGTGACGGACGCCGCGCTCGCCGCAGCGGTACCGGTGGCCCGTACCGGCCTGGCGGAGGACGTCCCGTTGGACGTCCGGGCCGAGCCGGCCGGTCCGGGGACCGAGCTGGTGGTGTCGGCTGCATCACTGCACGCCGACCCCGCGACCCTGATCGCCGCCGCCCGACGGCTGGCCGACACCCTCGACGGCGGCCCGGACACCACCCCCGCCGACCCGCCGTCGCTGACGCACCAGGACGCGGCCCGCTGGTGGAACGGGATGCTCGTACTTCCGGACGCCGCGCCCTCACGGGAGTTCTGGCGCGCCCGGGCCCAGGGCCGGCTGCCGTTCCACGACCCCGCAGGACGGCGCCGGTTCGACGAGGAGGCGGTCCGCACCGACACCGCCCACATCGACGGCGGGGACCTCCGGACGCTGCGCGCGCACTGCGACCGGGCCGGCGTCCCGGTCGCCGCCTGGCTGGCCGCCTGCTTCCACGTCCTGGTCCGCCGGCTGACGGGGGCCGAGGGCGACCTCCTCCTCGCGGTCGCCACCGATCTCCGGCGCCACCCGGACCTGCACGGCTGCCCCGGGCCGCTGACCCCGTACCTGCCGACCCGGCTGACCGCACCGGCACGGCGCGGCCTCACCGCACTCGCCCGGGAGGCTGCCGAGCAGATCGCCGCCGGCGCCGGCCAGGGCGAGTGCTTCGACTGGGACAACGTCGCCGTCCCGGACGACGATCCGCCGGCGCTCCCGGCCGGCTTCGACCACGTCGACCTCACCGGCGACGACCGGGTGGCCGCCGTGGACGCGCGCTGGGACCGGTTCGCACTGCGCCTGCACACCGAGGAGCACACCGACAGGCTGACCGTCGCCGTCGACCACGCCGTCGGAGAGCTTCCGCTACTGGCCACCGACACGCTGGCGGAGTCCTTCCGGACACTGCTCCTGGCCGCCCTGGCGGCCCCCGAGCGGCCCTCCGCCGCCCTGCCCGTGGTCGGGCCCGGACAGGCCGGCCGGCTGACGGCGGGCGAGGAGTCCCCGAAGGACGGTGCCGCACCGGTCACCGAGGCGATCCTGGACCGGGCCCGGACCACCCCCGGGGCGACCGCCGTGCGCTGCGGCGACGACGTCCTCGACTACGCCGGGCTGGCCGACCACGCCGCTGGACTGGCCGCGCGACTGGTCGACGCCGGGGTCCGGCAGGACGAGCCGGTCGCCGTCCTGCTCGGCCGGTCGACCCGGCTGCCGGTCGCCCTGCTGGGCGTCCTGGACGCGGGCTGCCCCTGCCTGCCGGTCGATCCGGCACTACCCGAGCGGTACGTGCACGGTCTGCTCGCCGCGGCCGGCGTGCGGTTCGCCGTCGTTCCGCCGGAGGGCTCCGCCGGGCTGCCCGCCGGCGTCCGGCCGGTGCCCGTCACCGCCGACGAGGCACCGGGGGCCCGCCCCGGGCGTCCGGCCGCCCACCAGGACCGGCCGGCCTGGCTCCTGCGCACCGGCGGCGCCACAACGGTGACGGTCAGCCGGGGAGCGCTGGCGGCGCTCCTCGACCGGGCGGGCCGCATCCACCCCATGGACGGCGCGCACGGCACGCTGGTCCGGTCCTCGCCGGACTCCGAGCACACCGTCCTGGACCTGTTCCTCCCGCTGCTGGCAGGCAAGGACGCCACCCTCCTGCCGCCGGGCGCGGACGAGCAGGAGCACCTGATCCGGGCCCTCGCGGCCGGCACCGACTACAGCCTGCTGCGGCTCCCACCGTCCCGCCTGCGCGCGCTCACCGACCGGACGGGGCCGTGGCCCGGCCCGATCCGCGTGCGGCGGCTCGCCGTCGAGGGCGGGCCGGACATCGGCGATCCGCTCGACCGGTGGCGCGAACTCGCCCCGGACACCGAGGTGGTCACCCCGTCCGGGCCGGCCGAGCTGCTCGCCGCGACCCTCGGCACCGAAGGGCCGTCCGCCCCGGCCGTCCGCCCGGCACCGGGCGTGGCGGCACGGGTGCTGGACGAGAACCTGCTGCAGGTCCCGATCGGCGTGGTGGGCGAACTCCACCTCGGCGGACCGGGCCTGGCGGACGGCCGACGGGACCGCCCCGGGCCGACCGCCGAGCGCTTCGTCCCCGATCCGTACGGCAGACCCGGCACACGACTCCTCCGAACCGGGGACCTGGTGCGCGCCCTGGCCGACGGGAGCCTGGAGCCGGTCGGCCGAACCGACGACCGGTTGACGGTGGACGGCCGCGCGGTCGAGCCCGCCGAGGCCGAGATGGCGCTCCGGGAGCACGAGGCGGTCCGCGAGGCGGTCGTGGTACCGGTCGGGACCGGGACGGAACTCCGGCTCGCCGCCTACGTCGTGGCCGACGAGGACCGCTGCCCCCCGGCCGACGAGCTCCGTGCCTTCCTGGCCGACCGGCTGCCCGCGCCCCAGGTCCCGGACGTCTGCGTCCGGCTCGACGCGCTCCCGACGACCGCGAACGGCACCCTCGACCGCGCGGCGCTGCCCGACCCCGAACCCGCCCCCGGCGGGGCGGACCGGGAGCCGGAATACGCCGCGCCGCGCGACGAGGTGGAGCTCGCACTGGCCGGTATCTGGTCCGAGGTGCTCGGGGTGGACCGGGTCGGCATCCACGACAATTTCTTCGCCCTCGGCGGGGACTCCATCCTCAGCATCCTCGTGGCGTCCCGCGCGGCCCGGAACGGCCTGCGGGTGGACCTGCGGCTGTTCTTCGAGGAACAGACCATCGCCCGGCTCGCGCCCTTCGTCGAACGGGTCGCGGAACTCCCCGCCGCGGCCGATCCGGCGCTCGGGGCCGGGAGCGGGGCGCTCACCCCGGTCCAGCGGTGGTTCTTCGAGCAGGGCTTCCGGCGCGCCGGGACCTGGAACCAGGGCTGGCTGTTCGCGGTCGGGGAACTGGACGCCGACCTGCTGGCCGCGGCCCTCGGGGACGTGACGGCCCACCACCCGGCGCTGCGGACCGGCTTCGCGGACGAGCCGGGGGCACCGGTGCGGGCGTTCACCCTCGACTCCGCGCCCGTGCGCGTCGAGCGCATCGACCTCGCCGACCGGACCGACTGGGAGACAGCACTGGCCGAGGCGCTCCGCGGCATGCAGGACCACGACCTCGCCGAGCCACCGCTGCTGCGGGCGGCGCTGGTGGACGGCGGCCGGGCCGACCGGCGCCGACTCGTGCTGGTCGCCCACCACCTGGTGGTGGACGCGGTCTCCTGGCGGATCGTCCTCGACGACCTGGTCACCGCGTACGACCGGCGGCTCGCCGGCGAGCCGGTGCACCTGCCCGCGGCCACCACGTCTCCCCAGGCGTGGGCGGCGGCTCTGACCGACCGGGCCGACACGTTCGCCGCCGAACTCGACCACTGGCTCTCCCAGGCACCGACCGGGCCCGCGCCGCTTCCGGTCGACCACCCCGACCAGCCGCCGGCACGGGAGGCGGACCGGGTGGAGACCACCGTCCGGCTCGACCCCGAACGCACCCGGTTCCTGCTGCGCGACCTGCCCGCCGCGATGAGGGTCGACTACGTCCTGCTGGCGGCGGTCACCCTTGCGTTCGGGGCCTGGACCGGCCGTGACTCGCTGCACGTCGACCTGGAGGGCCAGGGCCGGGTACAGCACCTGGTCGAGGGCGCGGACCTCTACCGTTCGGTCGGCTGGTTCACGACCTTCTCGCCCCTGCTGGTGCGGCTGCCCTCGACCGACCCGATGGAGGCGGCACTGGCGGTCCGGGAGCAGATACACGCGATGCCCGAGCAGGGCATCGGCCACGGCGTCCTGCGCCACCTGTCCACGCGGGACGGCCACGAACTGGCCGCCCTGCCGCTGCCGCAGGTCAGCGTCGACTACGTGGGCCCGACCGGAGCGTTCGGACGGGCGAACGGCGCGGAGGCGGCCCCCGGCCTCGACCTGGGACCGGCCCCCGAGCCCCTGGTGGGTCTGATCCACCCGGACAACCTGCGCCCCCGCCGGTTCGGCGTCAACGCCCGGGCCCTGGGCGGATCCCTGCGGATCACCATCGACTACAGCGGGCGCCACTACGAGGCCACGACGGTCGACAAGCTCGCCCGTGCCGTCCTGGAGCGCCTCGAAGCAGTGCTCGACGCCTGCCGCGGCTACGCGGAGAACCCGGCGCCGCAGGACTTCCCCGCGCTGGCCGTGGACCGGGCGACGCTGTCCAAGGTCCTGGCCAAGGCCCGCGCCAAGGCACACGAGGAGGAGCGATGAAGCAGCGCCCCGAGTCCGCGGTGGACGACGTCGTCGACGATCTCTACCCGCTGACCCCCCTCCAGCAGGGGATCCTCTTCCACGCCCTGCACGACGGGGAGACCGCGGGCTACCTGAGCCAGGTCTCCGTCCCGGTGCCCGCCGCCGAGGCGGCGGATCTGGTCCGGTCCTGGCGGGGCCTGGTGGCCCGGCACCCCGTGCTGCGCACCGCGTTCCTGTGGGAGGGACTCGACCAGCCGGTGCAGGTGGTGTACCGGCGGGTCGAGCTGCCGGTCACCGAGCTGGACCTGCGGGACTGCGCCGACCCGCACGAACGGCTGGCCGAGTTCGTCGCCGCCGACCGCCGCCGCCCCTTCGACGTCCAGCGGGCGCCCCTGACCCGCCTGGCGGTCCTGCGGCTGAGCGACGACCTCTGCCAGGTGGTGTGGACCCACGACGGGCTGCTCCTGGACGGCTGGAGCTCGGCACGGATCTTCCGTGAACTCACCACCGGGGTACCCGAGGCCGGGGCACCGGACTTCCGCGAGTTCGTGGCGTGGCTCGGGCGACAGGACCCGGCGCGCCGACGGGACCACTGGAAGGCGTTGCTCGGCGACTTCGACTCGCCGACCCCACTGCCCTTCGAGGGGGTCAACCGGGCGGCCCGCGCACTCGACGGGAGCCCCGGAGCCGGTTCGGCCCGGGTCGAGGTGCTGCTCCCGGCGGAGGAGACGGGGCGGATCACCCGGGGCGCGCGCGAGCTGCACGTGCCGTTCGGGGTCCTCGCCCAGGCGGCCTGGGGGCTGACCTCGGCGCGCTTCGCCGACTCCGACGACGCGGTCTTCGGCGTGGTCACCTCCGGGCGCAGCGCCCCGCTGCCCGGCATCGAGCGGATGGTCGGCCTGCTCACCAACACCGTCGCGGTGCGGGTGCGCGCCGACGGCGCCGCGACCGTCCGGGACTGGCTGGCCGACCTGCTGCGACAGCAGGCCGAGACCCTGCGCCACGAGCACAGCCCGCTGGCCGAGGTGCGGCAGCAGAGCGCCGTACCGGCCGGGCTGCCGCTGTTCCGGACGGTCCTGATCACCCAGAACTTCCCGTACGACACCGACGAGCCGACGGACGGACAGGCAGGCCGGCCGGAGGCGTACGAGGCGAACCACTACCCCCTCACCGTGGTGGCGATCCCGGGCGAGCGGCTCCTGCTGCGCCTCCAGTACGATCCGGCGGAGCTGTCCGCGAGCGAGGTGGAGCTGCTCGGACAGAGCCTGCGGACGGCGCTGCTGGGCATCGTCGCCGACCCCGGGCGGTCGCCGGCCACCGTGCCGGTCCTGCCACCGGGCACAGCCGTGCCGCCCGCATGGACGACCGGCCCCGGGCGGGTCTACCCCGGGGGGACGCTCTCCGACGTGATCGCCGACCGGATCGCGGCCGGACCGTCGGCGCCGGCCGTCATCGACGTCGACGGCACGCTCGACTACCGGGAGCTGGGCCTGCGCGCCGGGGGAGTGGCGACGGTGCTCACCGGGCACGGGGTGCGCCCCGAGGACCGGGTCGCGCTCTTCCTCGACCGCTCGACCACGTCGGTGGTCGCGACGGTCGGCACCCTGGCCTCGGGAGCGGCGTACGTCCCGGTCGACCCGGCCTACCCGTCGGAGCGGGCCCGCTACATGATCGAGGACAGCCGGGCACGCCTGGTGCTGACCCGACGGGACCTTGCCGACCGGTTGCCCGCCGGCCTCGACGTACCGGTGCTGTTCCTGGAGGACGTCCCGCCACGTGCAGAGGGCCTGCCCCGCTGCCCCGCCGGGCCGGACCAACTCGCCTACCTGATCTACACCTCCGGGTCGACCGGGGAGCCCAAGGGCGTGATGATCAGCCACCGGGCCGTGCTCAACACGCTGTTCTGGCTGACCGAGGAGCTGACCCCGAGGACCGGCACCGACGTGGTGGCGCACAAGGTCCCACCGGGGTTCACCGACGTCGTCTTCGAGGTGCTCTGGCCGCTCACCGCGGGATTCGCCCTGGCGGTGCTGGACGAGCGGACCGTCGCGGACCCCGAGGCGTTCCTCGCCGCACTGCGCGAGCACCGGGTCACGTACACCCAGGTGATGCCCCGTCAGGTCGAGGCGATGGCCGCGCTGGCGGAGCACTCCGGCGAGGACCCGCTGCCGGACCTCCGCTGGGCGGTGATCGGCGGGGAGCCGCTGCCGCCGGCCTTCGGACGGTCCTGGGACCGCGGCTTCGCCGCGGGGCGGATCGCCAACATCTACGGGATGACCGAGTCGGCCGTCTACGCCACCTCCCAGCTGCTGGAACGCGGGCTGATGGACCGCCTGGACGCCGTCCCGATGGGCCGGCCGCTGCCGAACACCCGGGCCCTGGTGCTCAACCGGGAGCTGGAACCGTGCCCGGTCGGGGTCCGCGGCGAGCTGTACCTCGCCGGCGTGGGCATCACCCACGGCTACACGGACAAACCGGGCCTGACCGCGGACCGGCTGCTCCCGTTGCCCGACGGCCCCCCGAACGCCCGGATGTACCGCACCGGCGACCTCGCCTTCTGGCGCCCCGACGGCGCTCTGGAGTACGCGGGCCGGGCGGACTTCCAGCTCAAGGTCCGAGGCATGCGGGTGGAGGCCGGCGAGGTCGAGACGGTACTGCGGCGGCACCCGGCCGTCCGGGACGCCGTCGTCGTGACGCGCGGCGGACGGCTGGCGGCCTACCTGGTGGGCAGCCGGGAGGCGGCGGGAGACCTCCGGCAGCACCTGGCCGCGCGCCTCGCGGACCACCAGGTCCCGGCGCTGACGACCTGGCTCGACGAGCTGCCGACGACGGTCCACGGCAAGGTCGACCGGGCCGCGCTGCCCGAGCCGGACATGGTCGCCGCCGACGCCTCCGTCGAGTCGGTGCCCCCGGCCACCGCGGCCGAGGAACTGGTGGCAGGCGTCGTCGCCGGGGTCCTCGGACTGCCCGACGTCGGCGTGCTCGACGACTTCTTCGCGCTCGGCGGCGACTCGCTGCTGGCGGTGCAGGTGGTCGGGCGACTGCGCGACGTGGTGCCGGTGCCGTACACCGTGGCCGCCTTCATGGCCGCGCCGACGGTCCGGGCGTGCGCCGCGGAGATCGAGGAACTGCTGTCCGGTGACACCGCGCTGGCGGCTCTGCTGGACGCGGCCGAACAGGCGGACGGCGTTGGCTGACCCCGGCATGGACACCCTGATCGGGCGGCTGGTCGCGCTCGACCCCGCCCGGCGCGACCGCCTCCGCGGCATGCTCGCGGACCGCGGCACGCCGCGACGCGGTCCGGCCCCGGCCTCCTTCTTCCAGGAACGGCTCTGGCTGCACGACCAGCTCGAACCCGGATCGACCGCCTACCTCGTGCCGCTCGCGGTACGGATCCGCGGGGAACTCGACGTCGCCCTCCTGAGGCAGGCCCTCGACGCGGTGGTCCGACGGCACGACATCCTGCGCACCGCCCTGCTGTTCGCCGACGGAACACTCACCCAGCACGTGCACGAGCACGTCGACGTGCCGTTCGAGCTCATCGACCTGAGCACGCTGACGGACGTCCGGCCGGCCGTCGCCGAGGCGCTGGCGACCGCCACCGCGACCGGCTTCGACCTCGCGACCGCGCCGCTGCTGCGCGTCCGGCTGCTGCGCCTGGCGACCCGCGACCACGTGCTGGTGATCGTGCTCCACCACGCGATCACCGACGGCTGGTCCAACGGCATCCTGCTGGAAGAGCTGGGCACCGCGTACACCGCCGCGGCCCGGGGCGGCACGCCGGACTGGTCCGCGGTCCCACTCCGGTACGCCGATACCGCGGCCGAGCAGCGGGCGGGGCTGACACCGGAGCGGACGGCCGACCTGGTCGCCCACTGGGCGGGCAGGCTGATCGGAGCCCCGGACCCGCTGCCACTGCCGTACGACCGGCCCCGGCGGCCCGACAGCCGGCGCCCGCTCGGCCGCCACCAGCGCTGGCTGGGCGAGCCGGCCGCCGCCGCGATCGGCTCCCTGGCCGCCGGGACGGCCACCACCGCGTACACCGTGCTGCTGGCCATGACCGCAGCGAGCGTCGCGGCCTGGTCGGGCCGGTGCGACCTGCCGTTCGGCAGCCCGCGCAGCGGCCGGGACCGCCCCGAACTCGAAGGCGTCGTCGGGCCGTTCGTCAACACCCTGGTGCTGCGGATGGACCTGACCGGCGAGCCCGGGGCCGGGCCGCTGATCGACCGCACCCGAACTCTCCTGGAGGACGCGCAGGCCCACGCCGACCTGCCCCTGGAGAAGCTGGTCGAGTGCCTGCACCCGCCACGCGTCCCCGGCGTCAATCCGTTGTTCCAGCTCAACCTCGGCCTCGGCAACTTCCCCCGTACCGCACTGCGGCTGCCACAGATGCTCACCGAACCGGTTCCGCTCGGGTCGGGCCAGGCCAAGTTCGACCTCGCCTGGTACTTCACGTCCGACGCGGACGCGTGGCACCTGAACGTCGAGTTCGACGCCGACCTCTTCGACGAGCGGACCGTGGAGGGCCTCGCCGACCGGCTGGAGCGGATGCTCCGCGACGGCGCGGCCGACCGGGAGCGACCCCTGCTCGCCGAGGTGCCCGACCCGCAGGGCTGGAGCGCGCCTCCGCCCGTCCCGACCCGCCGGATCGAACCCCGGGACTGGTGGGAGTGGCAGGTCGCCCAGGCATTCGCCGAGGTCCTCGGGCTCGACGAGGTCAGTGCCAACGACGACTTCTTCCGGATCGGCGGACATTCCATGGCGGGACTGCTGGCCGCGCGCCGGCTCGGCGAACGGACCGGCCGACCGGTCACCCCGGCCGAACTCTTCCGCAACCCGCGGGTCGAGGCCCTCGCGGCGGCGCTGCGCGGGGGCGGAACGGTCGACCCCTCGCCCTTCCTGGTGGCGCTCCGTCCGGAGGGCGACCGTCCGACGCTCTGGTTCGTGCCGGCCGCCGTCGGCGAACTCGGCATGTACTTCCCGATGGCCCGGGCCATGGCCCCCGGCCGCCCGCTCGGCGGTCTGCGCTCGGACGGCTTCGTGGACGGCTCCGCAGGGGTCGGCCCTTCGCTGCGCGCGATGGCCGAGCGGTACGCGCGGGAGATCCTGGAACACCGGCCGGACGACCCGGTCCACCTGGTCGGTTTCTCGGCGGCGGGCCGCACCGCGGTGGCCGTGGCGGACCGGGTGCGCGCGCTCGGCGGCCGGACCGGCGCCGTGATCGCCATCGACACCGCTCCCTTCGGGGACGTCGAGCCGAACCCGGACCTGCCCACGGTGATGGCCCGATGGCTGCCGTTCGCACCGCCCGGGACCGAACTCGCCGCCCTGCCCGAGCCCGAACTGATCGCCCGGGTGCTGGCGGCCGGACACCGCACCGGCGACCTGCCCGGCGAACTCGACACGGAGCAGTTCGGCTGGATGTGCCGCCGGCTGCTCGTCAACGCCCGCGCGCTGGCCGGCCACACCCGGCCCGGCTACCCCGGCCGGCTCACCCTGCTGACCCGGGCGGCCCGTGAGGAGCGGGACCTCGCCGCCGAGTGGCGGGCCCTGCCGGTCGGCGAGGTCCGGGAGCTCCCGGTGGACGTGCCCTCACACATGGACTTCGTCCACGGCCCGCGGGTACCCGCGGTCGCCCGGGCGATCGAAGAGACCCTGACCGACGCCGAGGCAGCGTACGGCGAACCGGAAGGACTGCGGTGATCCACGAATCCGTGCTCGACTGCGTCGGCGGAACCCCGGTGGTGGCGCTCGGCCGCCTCTTCCCGGACGCCGGTGTCGAGGTGCTCGCCAAACTGGAGTTCCTCAACCCCGGTGGCAGCGTCAAGGACCGGGCGGCCCGGCACATCGTGCGCAGCGGCCTCGCCGACGGAACCATCGGACCGGGCACCCACCTGGTCGAGAGCACCTCGGGCAACTTCGGCATCGCGCTGGCCATGGCGTGCCGGATCCACCAGATCCCCCTCACCGTGGTCGTCGACCCCAACATCACCCCGTCGAACCTGACGCTGCTGCGCCGCCTCGGGGCGAACGTCGAGATGGTCACCGAACTGGACGAGCGCGGCGGCGGCTACCTCAACCAGCGCCTGCGCAGGGTCCAGGAACTGCTCGCGACCCTGCCCGACGCGTACTGGATCAACCAGTACGCCAACGAGTTGAACCTCCAGGCGCATCAGGAGACCGGCCGGGAGATCCTGGCCCAGGTTCCCGGGCCGCTCGACCTCCTGGTGGCGGCCGTCAGCACGACCGGAACGATCCACGGGGTCGCGGGCATCCTCCGGGAGGCACACCCGGCCCTGCGGGTGGTCGCGGTCGACGCCGTCGGCTCGGTGATCTTCGGGACGGCCTCGCGGATGCGGCGGATACCCGGCATCGGCGCGAGCCGGGTGCCGGAGCTGCTCCGCCGGGAGGAGATCGACCAGGTCGTCCACGTCACGGACGAGCAGGCCGTGGGCGGTTGCCACGCACTGCTGGACCAGGAGGGAATCCTCGCCGGCGGCTCGTCCGGATCCGTGGTCGCCGCGCTCCGCACACTGATCCCCTCCCTGCCCGTCGGTGGCCGACCGCTGCGGATCGTGACCCTGCTGCCGGACCGCGGCGAGCGTTACCTCGACCTGATCTACGCGGACCCGCCGGGGCCGGAGGAAGACGTGCTCGACACACTGACCGGCCGGCCCGCAGACGTGCGGAGGCAGCGATGACCACGATGACGACGGCGGCCGCGTCCGCACACGTGACGTCCTTCGCCCAGGAACGGCTCTGGGTCCTGGACCAGGCCGGGGAGGGGAGCACCGAGTACCACGTCACCCTCGCCCTGGAGCTGGACGGCGAGCTCGACGTGCCGGCCCTGCGCGGCGCGCTGGCGGCCGTGGTGGCCCGCCACCCCGCGCTGCGGACCGGGTTCGCGGTGCTCAACGGCCATCCCGTGCAGGTGGTCCGGCCGGCCGTCGAGCCGCCGCTGACCGTGGACGACCTCACCGACCGCCCGGAGGCCGAGGCCCGCCGCACCGCCTGCGAGCGGTTCGCCGCCGACGCCTCGGAGCCCTTCGACCTCGCCGTGGCGCCGCTCGCCCGGGTCCGGCTGGCACGCGTCGCCGAACGCCGCCACCTGCTCGGTCTCTGTCTGCACCATCTGGTCTTCGACGAGTGGTCGACGGGGATCCTGGTCCGGGAACTCTCCGCGCACTACACCGCCACGGTGGCCGGCGGTCCCGAGCTGCCCGCGCCACCGCCACTCGGCTACGGCGACTACGCGGCCCGGCAGCGGCGCGCCGTCGCCGGCGAGCGGCTGACCGCGGCCCAGGAACACTGGCGGGCCAAGCTCGCCGGCGCGCCGGAACTGCTCGCCCTGCCGGCCGACCGCCCCCGGCCGGCCCGGCAGTCGCACCGCGGCGGACGGGTGAGGGACCGGCTGGACACCGCCACCGTCGCGGAGCTGACGGCGCTGGCCCGGGGCGCGCGCACGACCCTCTTCCCCACACTGCTCGCCCTGTACGCGACCGTGCTCTCCCGCCTCGGCGGCCAGGACGACCTGGTGATCGGCACGCCGACCGCCGACCGGGGGAACCCGGACTTCGAACATGTCATCGGGTTCTTCGTGGACACCCTGGTGCTGCGCGTCGACCTCTCGGGAGCCCCGTCGTTCCGGCAGCTCCTGGCCCGGACCGCCGCCGAGTCGGTGGAATCGCTGGACCGCCGCGGCCTGCCGTTCGAGAAGGTCGTCGAAGCGGTCGCGCCCCGGCGGACCACGGCGTACCACCCCGTGTTCCAGGCGATGCTGATCCTGCAGAACCCGCTCGTGCCACCGCCGTCGCTGCCCGGCGTCGACGTGCGGGTCGCCGAGGCGCCCTACAACGGGACCGCACAGTTCGACCTCACCCTCTCCGCCCGGGAGGACGACGACGGGCTGTCGCTCGAACTCGAGTACAACGCCGACCTCTTCGACGAGGCCACCGCCCGGCAGCTGCTCGGCAACCTCCGCGTCCTCGCCGAGGGGGCCGCCGCGGACCCGGACCGTCCGGTGACGCGACTGCCGGTGCTGGACGCCGTCGAGCGGGAGCGGATCGAACGCCTCTCGACCGGGCCGGTGGAGCCGGACCCGGAATCCGGGATCCTCGTCCCCGAGCTGGTGGCGCGCACGGCGGCGGCGCATCCCGACGCGATCGCGGTCAGTTGCGGCACCGAGCAGGTCCGCTACGCCGAGCTGATGCGCCGGGCCAACCGCCTCGCGCACCGTCTGCGCGCCGAGGGCGTGGGCCCGGAGACGGTGGTCGCGCTCGCCGCACCGCGCGGCATCGGCTTCGTCACCGCGGTCCTGGCGAGCTGGCAGGCCGGCGGCGCGTTCGTCCCGCTCGACCTCGGGCAGCCGGTCGCCCGCCAGGTCGAGGTGCTGCGACGCAGCGGGGCCGCGGTCCTGGTGGCCGATCTCGACGCCGACGCCGGGGCCGTGGCCGAACTCCTCGCCGCCCTGCCCGCCGGACAGCGGGTGGCGCCGGTGCCGATCGATCCGGCCGCCCACGCGGACGAGCCCGCCACCGCCCCACAGGTCGAGATCGGCGGCGACTCGCTCGCCTACGTCCTCTTCACCTCCGGGACCACCGGGGTCCCCAAGGGCGCCATGATCTGCCACACGGGCATGCGCAACCACATGCTCGCCAAACTGGCCGACGTCGGCTTCGGCCCGGGCGACGTCCTGGCACAGAACGGCCCGGCCACCTTCGACGTGGTGGTCTGGCAGTGCATCGCACCCCTGCTCGCGGGAGGCCGGGTACGCGTCGTCGGCCCGGACGCCGCGATCGACCCCGCGCTGCTCGCCGCGGAGGTCCGCGACGGCGGCGTGACCGTCCTGCAGGCCGTCCCGTCCGTGATCGCCCTGCTGCTGGCCGACCCGCAGGCCGCGGACCTCGGGCCGCTGCGCTGGCTGGTGCCCACCGGGGACGCGCTGCCGACCGAGCTGGTGGCCCGCTGGCTGGCCGCGCACCCCGGCGTGCCGATGCTCAACACCTACGGTGTCACCGAGTCCAGCGACGACCAGTGCCACGCGGTGATCACCGCGCCACCGGGTCCGGAGGCGGGACCGGTCGCCACCATCGGCACCCCCCTGCCCAACACCACCGCCCGGGTGCTGGACCGCGAGGGCGCGCCGGTACCGGTCGGAGTGCCCGGTGAACTGCTGCTCGGCGGCATCTGCGTGGGACGCGGCTACGTCGGGCAGCCCGGTCTGACGGCGGACCGCTTCGTGCCCGATCCCTTCGGCCCGCCCGGCTCCCGGCTCTACCGCACGGGGGACCTCGCGCGGTGGCGGCCGGACGGCCGCCTGGAGTTCCTCGGCCGGGGCGACGACCAGGTGAAGATCCGCGGGGTGCGGGTCGAACCCGGAGAACTCGCCGCGGTCCTGACGACCCATCCGGGGGTTCGCGAGGCCGTGGTCACGGCGCCCGTCGCCACCGGCGGCGAGCGCCGGCTCGTGGCGTACCTGGTGCCCGTCGCGGAGCCGCTGCCCGCAGCCGAGGCCCGCGCCTTCGCGGCCCGTTCGCTCCCCGAACACCTGCTGCCGTCCGCCGTGGTCTGGCTCGACCGCCTGCCGGTCACCGCCCACGGCAAGCTCGACCGGTCGGCGCTGCCCGCCCCGGCCGGACCGGGCGAGGACCGCACCACCGCCGACCCCCCGCGCAACCCCACCGAGGAAGTGATCGCGGGGTTCTGGTCCGCGCTGCTCGGCGCCGACCGGGTCGGTGTCGGAGAGGACTTCTTCGGCGCGGGCGGCACCTCGCTGCTCGCGGTCCAGCTGCTGCTGAAGGTGCGCGAGACCTTCGAGATCAAGCTGGAACTGGCCGATCTGCTGGCCGAACCGACCGTGGCCGGCCTTTCGGCCCGGGTGGCGGCGGCGCGCCGGGCCGGCCCGGACGAGCGGGCGTCGGCGCCGATCCCGCGCCACCTCGGCGGGGCGGGCGACCCACCCGCGTCGTTCGCGCAGGAGCGACTCTGGGTCATCGAGCGGATCGTCGGCCGGCCCGGCCTCTACACCGTCCCGGTCACCCTGCGGCTGCGCCGGCCGGTCGGCGACGAGGTGCTGCGCGCCGCGGTCCGCGACCTGATCCGCCGGCACGAGGTGCTGCGCGTCGGCCTGGTCGAGCGGGACGGGCGTCCGGTGCAGGTCCGGCACGACGCCGACGCGGTGGAGCCGCAGGTCGAGGTGACCGACCTGGCCGACCGCCCGGATGCGGAAGAGGCCGCCCGGGAACTCCTCGACCGGACCGCGGCCGTCCCCTTCGACCTCGGCCGCCCGCCGCTGCTGCGCGTGCACGCGGTCCGGCCGGCCGACGACGACCTGGTGCTCGGACTGTTCCTGCACCACGCCGTCACCGACGCCTGGTCGAACGGGCTGCTCGTGCGGGACCTCCTCGAACTGATCGACGCGGCCCGCGAGGGACGCCCTGCGGCACTGCCCGAGGTCGCCGCGCAGTATCCGGACTTCGCGGCCTGGCAACGCGGGCGGCTGGACGAGACCCGGCGCGAGGAACTCGGCGCCCACTGGCGCGACCGGCTCGACGGCGCGCCCGAGCTCACCACGCTGCCCCCCGACCGACCGCGGCCGCCGGCCCAGTCCCACCGCGGCGGCAGACACGAGTTCACACTCGCCCCGGCCCTGACCACCGGCATCCGGGCACTGGCCCGGCAGCACGACGCGACGCTGTACATGGTGCTGCTCGCGGCACTGGACACCGCGCTGTACCGCTGGACCGGCCAGGACGACCTGGTCGTCGGCGCACCGGTCACCGGTCGCGAGCACCCGGACCTGCACGAGTCGGTCGGGTTCTTCGTCAACACCCTGGCGATGCGGGTCGACGCCGGCGGCGGACCGTCGTTCGCCGGCCTGCTGGACCGGGTGCGACAGGTGTGCCTGGACGCCTACGGACGGGCCGACCTGCCCTTCGAGGCCCTGGTCGAAGAACTGCGGCCGCAGCGCTCCACCGCCCGCAACCCGGTCTACCAGGTGGTGCTCGGTCTGCGGGAGACCGCCCGGCAGTCCCGGTCCGGGATCGAGGGCTTCGGGCTCCCGGACACCGGGATGGCCAAGTTCGACCTGGAATTCCACTTCGCCGACGACGGCTCCGAGTTGAGCTGCCTGGTCGAGTACGCTGCCGACCTGTACGAGCCGCAGACCGTGGCCCGGTTCACCGAGGCACTGACGGCGGTGCTGTCCGGTGCGGTCGCCGAACCGGCCGCGGGCATCGACACCCTGCCGCTCTGGGACGGGACCGCGGAACCGGCCGCCGCTGCCGCCGCCCACGGGCCGGCGCGGCCGGTCGCCGGCACCCTGCCGGAACTGGTCGCGGCGCAGGTGGCCCGGACGCCACGTGCGTGCGCCGTGCGCTGGCAGGGCCGGGACATCTCCTACCAGGACTTCTGGGACCGGGTGACCGGCCTCGCCGAGCGGCTGCGGGCACACGGCGCCGGGGCCGGCCGGACGGTCGGTGTCGTTCTGCCGCGCGGCCTCGACCTGGTGGTGGCGGTGCACGCGGTCGTTCTGACGGGCGGCGCCTACCTGCCGCTGGACCCGGCCGACCCGGAGGAGCGGCGGGCGCTGCTGTGCGCGGAGGCCGGCGCCGATCTGTCGGTCGGACCGGGCGAGCGGATCACCGGGCCGGGGACCGGCGGCACCGCCCGGCAGGACCGCTCGGGCGGCCCGGGGCCGGACTCGCTCGCGTACGTGCTCTTCACCTCGGGCTCCACCGGCCGCCCGAAGGGCGTCGCCGTCCAGCACCGCGCCGTGGTCAACCGGCTGGCCTGGATGACCGAGGCGTTGGGCACGGACGCTGCCGCGCGGGTCCTGCACAAGACCCCGGCCGGCTTCGACGTCTCGGTCTGGGAGCTGTTCTGGCCGCTGACCGTCGGGGGCTGCCTCGTGGTGGCCGAGCCGGACGCCCACCGCGATCCGCTGCACCTGCTGGAACTGCTGGACGAGGAACGCATCGGCACGGTCCACTTCGTCCCGTCGATGCTCGGTCCGGTGCTGGACCGGGTGGACTCGGCGCCCCGGGCCCTGCGCAACCTGGTCTGCTCCGGCGAGGCCCTGGACGTGACGCTGGTGGACCGGGCCGCCGCAGCCCTGCCCGGCGTCACCGTGCACAACATGTACGGCCCGACCGAGGCCGCGGTCGACGTCACCCGGCACCGCTGCGTACCGGGGGAGGCCCCGGTGCCGATCGGCCGGCCCGTGCCCAACACCACGGTGGAGATCCTCGATGCCGGCGGCCGGCGGGTACCGGCCGGGGTGGTCGGGGAGCTCCACCTCGGCGGGGTCCAGCTCGCCCTCGGCTACACCGGCCGACCCGGGCTGACCGCCGAGAGCTTCGTCCCCGACCCCGACGGCCCGCCCGGGGCCCGGCTCTACCGGACCGGGGACCTGGCCCGGCGACGCGCGGACGGTGCCATCGAGTACCTGGGCCGCCTCGACGGCCAGCTGAAGATCCGCGGTGTGCGGGTCGAACCCGGGGAGGTGGAACGGGCTCTGCTCGGTCACCCGGCGGTCGGCCAGTGCGTCGTGGTCGGTCGCGACGACGAGGGCACCGGCACCCGGCTGGTCGCCTATCTCGTCGCCGCCGGCCACGAGCGACCGGACCGGCCCGCCGAAGCCGGCCCGGCCACCCCCGAGGACGGGGAGATGCGGGCGTTCGCGGCCCGGTCGCTGCCCGCGGCGCTGGTCCCGGCCCTGTGGGTCTGGCTGCCGGAGCTTCCGCTCGGCACGAGCGGCAAGGTCGACCGGCGCGCCCTGCCCGCCCCGGCCGGCACCCGGTCCGCACCGGCGGCACCGACGGAACCGCGGACCCCGGCCGAACGGGTGCTCGCCCAGGTCTGGGCCGAAGTCCTGGGCGTGGACCGGGTCGCGGTGACCGACAACTTCTTCGAGCTGGGCGGAGACTCCATCCTCAGCCTGCTGGTGGTCTCCCGGGCGACCCGCGAGGGCTGGCGGCTGCAGCCGCGGCACTTCTTCGACCACCAGACCCTCGGGGAGCTCGCCGCGGTCGCCGAGGAGCTCACCCCGGAGGGGCCGGAGCCCGCCGGGACGACCGCGGCCGACCCCCGGTTCCCCGTATCACCGATCGACGACGACACGATGGGCGCGGTGCTGGCACAGCTGCGCGCGACCGACGACTCCCCAGGAGGCACGCATGGCTGACAACGCCCTGATCGAAGAGGTCTTCCCACTGACCCCGCTCCAGCAGGGGCTGCTGGTGCACAGCATCTCCGACCCCGAGCTGGGCCTCTACGTCAACCAGACCGTGATCGAACTCGCCGGGGAGGTCTCCGGCGCGGAGCTGCACGAAGCGTGGCGGGCGACGGTCGCCAGGCACCCGGCGTTGCGCGCGGCGTTCGTCTGGGAGGGGATCGACACCCCGGTCCAGGCGGTCCGGCCGACCGTCACCCTGCCGTGGACCGAGACGGACTGGCGCGGGGTCGACACCGGGGAGCAGGACCGGCGGCTGGCCGCGGTGCTCGCCGAGGACCGGACGGTCCCCTTCGACCTGGTCCGGGCCCCACTCATGCGCTTCCGGCTGTTCCGGCTCGATGGCGACCGGTCCCTGCTGCTCTGGACGCACCACCACCTGCTGCTGGACGGCTGGTCCGGGACAACAGTGCTGGACGAGGTGCTGCTGCGCTGCCGTGCGGTCCGAGCCGGCCGACCGGTCGAGCTGCCGGACGTCCCGGGCTTCGCACGGTACGTGGCCTGGCTGCGGGACCGGCCCGCCGAGCCGGCCGAGCAGTACTGGCGATCGGCGCTGGCCGGCTTCGCCGAACCGACCCCGCTGCCGGGCGCCCGCGCCACCCCTGCGGCCGAGGCGGCCTTCGACACCGTCACGGTCCACCTGCCGGCCGGGCCGACGGCCGGTCTGCGGGCGATGTGCCAGGCCCGGCGGCTCACCCCGGCCAGCGTGCTGCAGGGCGCCTGGGCACTGCTGCTGTCCCGCTGCACCGACCGGCGCGACGTGGTCTTCGGCTCGGTCGTATCGGGCCGCCCGGCCGAACTGGACGGCGTGGACGCCATGGTGGGCCTGTTCAGCAACACCGTCCCGGTCCGGGCGAGGATCGACGAGGCACGGCCGGCCGCCGACTGGCTGACCGACCTGCAGAACGGCCTGGCCGAGGCCCGCGAGTTCGACCACGTCTCGCTCGCCTCGCTCCGGCAGTACAGCGACGTCCCCGCCGGGAGCGAGCTGTTCCGGACGATCGTCGCCGTCGAGAACTACCCGACCCGGCAGGGCTGGGCCGAGCCCGCCGATGGCGTCGCGGTCCGCGGCATGTCCTCCGCGGAGCGCCCGCACTACCCCCTCACGGTCGCCGCCTCGGTGACGGACGTTCTCACCGTCACCTGCCACGTGGACCGTCGCTGGTTCGAGGACGGCGCCGTCGAGCGGCTGCTCGGACACTTCCTCGTCCTGCTGGGCGCACTGGCCGAGGACCCGGACCGTCGGCTCGGCGGGCTGCCGATCCTGGCCGACGACGAACTCGCCCTGCTGCTGGGGCCGTGGGCGCGGGGCACGTCCGGACCGGCGCCGGGCCGCACCCTGCCGGAGGCGCTCGCCGCCCAGGTGGCACGCACCCCCGAGGCGCCCGCGGTCGCCACCCGCGACGGGGAGCTGAGCTACCGGCAGTTCGCCGCCCGGGTGGCGGCGACCGCCGACCGGCTGCGGGCCGCCGGCGCCGGTCCGGACGACGCGGTCGCGGTCTGCGGACAGCGTTCGGTGGACCTGCTGGTGGCGCTCTGGGCGGTCCAATGGGCCGGAGCCTTCGCGGTGCCGGTCGACCCGGCCTACCCGGCGGCCCGACAGGCCCGCCTGATCACCGACTCGGGGAGCCGGATCGTGCTGCTCGCCGACGGCGGCCGGGTGGTCGACGGCGTCGCCGGACTCCCGACCGTCGAGGTGGACCGGTCCGCGGCCGCCGACGGGGCCCCGGCCCCCCTGGCGGCGCCGGACCCGGACCACGTCGCCTACGCGATCCACACCTCCGGCTCCACCGGGGAGCCCAAGGCGGTGCTCGCCACCCACCGGGGAGTCCTCAACCACCTCGGCTGGCTCCAGCGCGAGTACCCGATCGGCGCCGGCGACCGGGTCGCGCAGCGCACCTCGGCGAGTTTCGACATGTCGGTGTGGGAGCTGTACTGGCCGCTGGTCACCGGTGCCTGCGTCCTGGTGCCGGAGACCGACCCGCAGGACGCCGAGGGCCTGGCCGCGGAGCTGACCGAGCTCGGCGTCACCGTCGCGTCCTACGTCCCCTCGATGCTCACCGGCATCCTGGCCGACCCGGCCGGCCGACTGCCGGCCGGGCTGCGGCAGGCCTTCATCGCCGGCGAGGCGCTGTCCCCCGGGCTCCTCGCCGACCTGCGGGCGGTGTGCCCCGCCGACGGGATCAACGGCTACGGCCCGACCGAGACCACCGTCGTCTCGGTGGCCTGGCGCCTGCCGGCCGAGGCCCCGGACCGGGTGCTCATCGGCCGGCCGGTGAGCGGCGCCCGGTGCTACGTCCTGGACCGGGAACTGCGGCCGGTTCCCGTCGGCGTGCCCGGCGAGCTGTACGTCGCCGGCCCCGGCCTGGCCCGCGGCTACCTGGGGCGTCCGGGCCGTACCGCCGAGCGCTTCGTCGCCGACCCGTTCGTCGGCGACGGCGGTCGGATGTACCGCACCGGTGACCTGGCCCGCTGGACCGCCGACGGCGAACTGGAGTGCCTCGGCCGCGCCGACTTCCAGATCAAGGTGCGCGGGTACCGCATCGAGCCCGGCGAGATCGAGGCGGCCCTGCTGGAGCACCCGGGCGTCCGGCAGGCCGTCGTCCTGGCCCGCGACGACGACGGTCACGGCAACCGGCTGGTCGCCTACCTGACCGCCGACGGCGCCGCGCCGAGCGGCACCGAGGTCCGCGACTTCCTGGCCGAGCGGCTGCCCGCCCACCTCGTCCCCGGCATCATGGTGTGGCTCGAACGGTTGCCGCTCACCGTCAGCGGCAAGGTCGACCGGGCCGCGCTGCCGGAGCCCTCGCACGAGCGGGACGCCGGTTCAGGGTTCGTCTCCCCGCTCACCGAGGCGGAGAAGGCGCTCGGTCAGGTGTGGGAGGAGGTACTCGGCGTCGAGGGCGTCGGGGCCACCGACAACTTCTTCGAGCTCGGCGGGGACTCCATCCTGAGCCTGCTGGTGATCTCCCGGGCCGCCCGCGTCGGGCTGCGGCTGCTGCCACGGCACTTCTTCGAGTACCAGAGCCTCGCCGAGCTGGCCGCGGTCGCCGAATGGCTGGACGGACCGGTGAGCGTGCCCTCCTCGGCCGACGGCCGGCAGGACGGCGAGACCGCGCTGACCCCGATCCAGCACTGGTTCTTCGAGCACGACTTCCACACTCCCGGCCACTGGAACCTCGGACTCTTCTTCGCGCTGGACGCGCCCGAGGACCTCGCACCGGTCGTCACGGCACTGCGCTCCGCCGTGGCCGCGGTCGTCGACCGGCACGCCGCGCTGCGCACCAGGTTCACCACGGGGCCGGAGGGCCCGGTGGCCGAGGTCCTGCCGTTCGCGCAGGACGCGGCGGACGCCGCGGTCTCGGTGCTGCCGGTCGCCCCGGGACCGGACTGGCCGGCCGCGCTCGCGGCCGCACTCGCCTCGGTGCAGGAGTTCGACCTGGAGCGGCCGCCGCTGCTGCGCGCGGTGGTCCTGGACGGTGGCGGGCCCGACCGGCGCCGGCTGCTGCTGGCCGCCCACCACCTGGTGGTCGACGGGGTGTCCTGGCGCATCCTGATGGAGGACCTGGCGGCCGGCTACGAGGCCGCCGCCACAGGCCGGGCGATCACACTGCCGCCCGCCTCCACCCCGGTCGGCGAATGGGCCGGCGCCCTCGCCAAGCTGGCGCGTGGCGCTGACATCACGGCCGACCGGGAGTTCTGGCTCGACCAGACCCGGGACCGGGGCCACCGGCTTCCGGTCCGCGAAGGGGCCGACCGGGCACCGCTGGCCGGTGACGTCGTCCACATTCGTACCGGGCTGGAGCGGGAAGAGACCCGGCAACTGCTCCAGGAGGTCCCCCGGGCCTACCGCACGCACATCGACGACGCCCTGCTCACTGCGGTGGGACAGGCGTTCGGCGAGGTCGGGGCGGCCGGCCCGATGCTGCTGGCACTGGAGGGCCACGGCCGGGAGCAGCACCTAGTCGAGGGCGCCGACCTGACCCGCACCGTCGGCTGGCTCACCTCGATCGCACCGGTGCGGCTGGACGTCCCCACCACCGGCCCCGGCGAGGCGCTCAGGGCGGTGAAGGAACAGCTGCGCGCGGTGCCGCACCACGGCCTGGGCCACGGCCTGCTCCGGTACCTCGGCGACGACCGGGAGCCGCTGCGCGGCCCCGAGCCCGAGGTCAGCTTCAACTACCTCGGCCAGCTGTACGGCGCGGCGCCCGCCCGGGACGGCCGGTCCGACGACGACCCGGGACGGCTGCGGCTGCGCCCGGCCCCCGAGGCGGAGCCGGTCGCGCACCACCCGGGGAGCCGCCGCCCCCACCTTCTCGACATCACCGGGATCACCACCGACGGCCGACTGGGGCTGACGTTCTCCTTCTCGCCGGACCAGCTGCCCGCCGCATGGGTCGAACGGCTGGCCACGGCGACCACCGACCGCCTGCGCGCACTCGTCGAGCACTGCGTCGCGGTGACGTCCGAGGGCGCCACGCCCTCGGACTTCCCGGAATCCGGCCTGGACCAGCAGCAGCTCGACATCCTGCTGGGCGACCTGACCAGCGGCTCCTGAACCCGGCGACCCCACCACTCGCGTCCACCCCATCCACCCGCCGGGCCACCGAGCCCGGCGGAGCGACCACCCGAGGAGAGACATGTTCGACGACAACGACGACCGCAGCTACCAGGTCGTCGTCAACGACGAGGAGCAGTACTCGATCTGGCCCGCCGACCGCGCGGCCCCGGCCGGGTGGCGGGCCGTCGGCCCGAGCGGCCCCAAGGCCGAGTGCCTGGAGTACATCGACCGGACCTGGACCGACATGCGCCCCCTGAGCCTGCGTCGGCGGCTCGCAGAGGACGACGCCGATCCGGTCGCCGTCTGACCGCGCCCGCCCGTCGTACGACACCCTCGCGGCCGCCCCTGCACGGGCGGCCGCGGCAGACCCGAGGAGGTATTCCAGGTGACCGAGGACATCGTGATCCTCCACCGCGCCGACGCCCGGCGCTGTGCCGAACTGCTCGATCCGGTGGCCGTTGTGGAGTCCGTGCTGCGTCGGCACGCCGACGGCCAGGTGCTGTTGCCCGCCGAGGGCTACATGGCCTGGAACAACTCCCAGGGCGCGTACAGCAGATCGATCGCCATGCTG
The DNA here is from genome assembly GCF_040612315.1 of Streptomyces sp. NPDC006435. Taxonomy (NCBI): domain Bacteria; kingdom Bacillati; phylum Actinomycetota; class Actinomycetes; order Kitasatosporales; family Streptomycetaceae; genus Streptomyces; species Streptomyces sp. NPDC006435. The sequence continues at coordinate 70,107 of NZ_JBEXPY010000024.1, read as the reverse complement.
GGCGCGTTGACCGGCAGCGACCCGGTCTACGGCCTCAAACTCATCAACGCCGCCGTCAGCAACCCCGCCAAGGGGATGGAACGGGCGGGGGGCATCTCGGTGGTCTTCGACCCGGAGACCGCCCGCCCCCGGTTCATCGCCGAGGCCGGCTACCTCAGCGGCCTGCGGACCGCCGCCTACACCATCGCCTCCCTGCGCACGCTCGGACCGGAGCGGATCGACGAGGTGGCGCTGATCGGCTGCGGTGCGCTGGCCCGCGCCCATCTGGAGCTGATCACCCGTTACCTCCCCGACACCACCGGCATCCACCTCTTCGATCTCGACGCCGCCCGGTCGGCCGAGCTGAGGAGCTGGACCCTTCAACGGTGGCCGCACCTGACGGTCTCCGTGGCGCCGACCGCCCGCGCCTGCGCCCGTGCCGCCGGGGTCGTCGTCTTCCTGACCGTCTCCGACGAGCCCTATGCGGGGCTGGACTGGTTCCGGCCGGGCGCCTTCGTCGCCCACGTCTCGCTCGACGACCTGCGACCGGACGTCTTCGCCGGGGCCGAGGCCGTCTTCGTCGACGACGTCGGGCTGATCCGGGACAACCCCCGCAGGATCCTCGGCCGGCTCATCCAGGAGGGCGTCGTCCTGCCGCCCGACGGGACCGCGGCCGACGGGGGCCGGGCCCTGAACGGAACCCTGGGCGAGGTGCTGCTGGGGCGCCGGGCGCCGGTGCGTCCGACCGGCGGGGTGGTGGTGAGCAACCCCTTCGGCATGTCGGTCCTCGACGTGGCGATGGTCGCCGAGGTGCGCCGTGTCGCGACGGAGACGGGCCTCGGACAACGGGTCGACCTGCTCGGCGAGTAGGCACCGCGGAACGACCCGGCCCATCCGGCCGCGGGCCCCGACGGGGCAGGCACACGAGAAGCAGCGAAGAGGGGAAAGCGCGATGACCGACACCGACCACCGACCGAGCGGTACGGACGACGTGGGCCTCGCCCACGTGGAGTTCCACGTGGGCGACGCCGCGCGGAGCGCCGACGCCCTGCGCGGACTCGGCTTCGAGACGGTCGCGGAGACCGGCGGAACCCGGGGGAGGGACGACCGGCACTCGATCGCCATGCGTCAGGGCGAGGCGGTCGTGGTGCTCACCCAGGCGCTGGCGGACGACCACCCGGCGGCCGCGTTCGTCGAGGCCCACGGCGACGGCGTCGCGGACATCGCCCTGCACACCACGGACGTGCGGGCGCTGTTCCGGCGGGCCGTCGACGCCGGGGCGCGCGTGGTGGCGGCCCCGACCGGGGGCCACGGCCCGGGCGACCGCGTGACGGCGGTCATCGGCGGGTTCGGGGACGTCGTCCACACGCTCGTCCAGTCCCCGGCCCCGGCCGGGGGGCACCTGATTCCGCCCGGTCCCACGCCGACGGCGGCGGCCCGGTCGCCGCTGCGGGGGATCGACCACCTGGCGGTGTGCCTGGAGGCCGGCAGGCTGGCCCCGACCGCCGCCTTCTACGAGTCCGCCCTGGGGTTCCGGACCGTCTTCGAGGAGAACATCGCGGTGGGCCTGCAGGCGATGAACTCCAAGGTCGTCCAGAGCCCCTCCGGGCAGGTGACCCTGACCCTCATCGAGCCGGACCGGTCCGCGGAACCGGGGCAGATCGACGCCTTCCTCGACGGTCACGGCGGCAGCGGGGTCCAGCACATCGCCTTCGTGGCGGAGGACATCGTGCGGGCCGCGGCCGACCTGTCCGACCGGGGCGTCGATTTCCTGCCGACCCCGGACGCCTACTACGACATGCTCCGCGACCGGCTCACCCCGGAGGCATTCACGGTCGACGACCTGCGGCGGTTCGGGATCCTGGCGGACGAGGACCACGGCGGCCAGCTCTTCCAGGTCTTCGCCCGGTCGTCGCACCCGCGCCGGACGTACTTCATCGAGGTCATCCAGCGGTTCGGGGCGAGCAGTTTCGGGAGCCGGAACATCAAGGCGCTCTACGAGGCGGTCCAGCGCGACCAGGCTCCGGTCGGAGGACGGAGATGAGCACGACGGACCGGCCGTCCGCGGCGCCGAGCGACGGGTGGCTCGAACTCGCCGACGCCGAACGCGCGGCACGGGCCGCCCTCCCGGCCGACGTCTGGGACTTCCTGGCCGGCGGCAGCGGCGCGGAGACCACGCTCGCCGCCAACCGGGCAGCCCTGGACGCCGTCACCCTGGTCCCCCGCGTCCTGGCCGGCGCGCCGTCCGCGCACACCGGGACCGACCTGTTCGGCGCCCGGCTCACGATGCCCGTGGCGATCGCGCCGATGGCCTACCAGCGGCTGTTCCACCCCGAGGGCGAACTCGCCGCCGCGCGCGCGGCCGAGGCCGCCGGTGTGCCCTTCGTCGCAGGCATGCTGAACAGCCATCCGGTGGAGCGGATCGCCGGCGCCTGCGCCACCACCTGGTTCCAGCTGTACTGGCTGCGCGACCGGGCCGCCGTCGCCGACCTCGTCATCCGCGCCGAGGAAGCCGGCTGCCGTGCCCTGCTGCTGACGGTGGACGTACCGCGGATGGGGCGCCGGCTGCGCGACATGCGCAACGGCTTCGCCCTGCCGCCCACCGTCACCGCGGACAACCTGGCCGCGGGCGCCCCCGCGAGCGCGCACGCCGGGGCGCCCGGGAGATCAGCGGTCATGGTGCACACCGCCGAGGCATTCGACCCGGCCCTCGGCTGGGCGGACCTCGCCTGGCTGAGGGAGCGGACCCGGCTGCCCCTCGTTCTCAAAGGCGTCCTCCACCCCGACGACGCGGCGCGGGCCGCCGGACTGGGGATCGACGGCCTCGTGGTCTCGAACCATGGCGGGCGCCAACTCGACGGGGCCGTACCGAGCGCCGCCGTGCTCCCGGCGATCCGTGACGCCGTCGCCGGACGAAGCCGGGTCCTCGTCGACAGCGGCATCCGCAGCGGACTCGACGTCCTGCGGGCGCTCGCCCTCGGCGCCGACGGCGTCCTGCTCGGACGGCCCGCGTTGTGGGGCCTCGCCGCCGACGGCCGGCACGGCGTGGCACGGGTGCTGTCGCTGCTGCGCGCCGAACTGGAGGAGGCCATGCTCCTCGCCGGCTGCCCGGATCTACCGGCCGCGGCGTGTCTCGACCGCCGGGTGGGCGCCTTCCGCTCGGCGACCGCGGACGACGGGACGGGCCGGCCGTGACGACCTCCGACCGGCCCGCCGAGGACCTCCCGGCCCCGCTCCTCCGCGCGGCCGACCTGCACGCGTCACTGACCGACCCGTCGCTCGGGTCCATGAACCTCCTGAACGAGGTCTCCGAACGGTTCCCCGACGCCGTCTCGTTCGCCGCCGGCCGCCCTTGGGAGGGCGCCTTCGACGCCGACCTGATCCCGCGCTACCTCGACACCTACCGCCGCTACCTCCGGGAGACGCTCGGCCGCAGCGAGGAGGAGGTGCACCGCACGCTCTTCCAGTACGGGCGGACCAAGGGCATCGTGCACGAACTCGTCGCCCGGAACCTCCGGACGGACGAGGGCATCCGGGTCGATCCGGAGGCGGTCGTGGTCACCGTCGGCTGCCAGGAGGCGATGTACCTCGTCCTGCGCGCGCTGCGCCGTGACGAGCGCGACGTCCTGCTCGCCGTCTCCCCGACCTACGTGGGGATCACCGGCGCCGCCCGCCTCGTGGACATGCCGGTGCTCCCGGTCCGGAGCGGTGCGGGCGGGGTGGACCCCACCGACCTGGTGGCCACCGTGCGGGAGGCCCGGGCCGCCGGGCTGCGGCCGCGTGCCTTCTACGTGATCCCGGACTTCGCCAACCCCACCGGGGAGAGCCTCGACCTGGCCGCACGGCGCGGGCTCCTGGCGATCGCGCAGGAACACGGACTGCTGCTGCTGGAGGACAACCCGTACGGGCTGTTCCGGGCGAGCGGGTCGCGGTTGCCCACCCTCAAGGCCCTGGACGAGGGCCACCGGGTGGTCTATCTCGGCTCGTTCGCGAAGACCGGTCTGCCCGGTGCACGGGTGGGGTACGCCGTCGCCGACCAGCCGGTGGCCCATGAGGCCGGCCGCCGCGGCCTGCTCGCCGACGAACTGTCGAAGATCAAGAGCATGGTCACGGTCAACACCTCGTCGGTGGCACAGGCGGTCATCGGCGGCAAGCTCATCGAACACGACTTCAGCCTGGTACGGGCCAACGTCCGGCAGACGGAGATCTACGCCCGGAACCTGCGGCACGTCCTGACCGGCCTGGCAGGCCGGTTCCCGCGACAGGCCGGCGAAGCGCCCGTGGTCCGCTGGAACAGCCCCGCCGGAGGCTTCTTCGTCGTCCTCACCGTGCCCTTCCCCGTCACCGACGCCCTTCTGGAGACCTCGGCCCGGCAGTACGGGGTGATCTGGACGCCCATGCACCACTTCTACGCGGACGACGGCGGCCGGTACCAACTCCGGCTCTCCTGCAGCCTGCTCGACCCACCGGCGATCGACGAGGGCCTCGACCGCCTCGCCGCCCTCCTCCGGGACCACTTGCCGCCCGCGGGCACCATCGCGTGACGCCGGGAGGGGGTGTCGGTGTGCGGGGCGGCTGCCGGCCCGGTGACTCGGCTCGCGAAACGGCCCGGGGCGGAGGCGGTCTGCCGCGATCGTGCACCGTTCTTCGCCGAAGACCGTCACCCCGCGTCGTCGCCGGCCTCACCCTGCCCCGGGGCTCGGGCGTGGTCGAAGGACACGTCGACCGAATCGGGATGCTCAAACGCCGGATGTCAGGCCGGGCCGGCTTTCACCTCCTCCGCAGGCGCGTCCTGTTCCACCCGTGAACCGCAGGTCGGACCGTTGTCGGGCGGCCAGTTGGATTTCCCCGTCCGCGACCGTCCGACGGGGAGCCGACTGGCCACGGGACCGGTGACGGTCCGTGACCCGGCTGCGCCCGTCATCCATCTTGTTCGACAGTTCCCGCGACGGCCGGACCGAGATCGGCGGGGAGGTGGCGCACTGCCAGGGCGACGGCTTCCTCGGCTGTGGCGGCCTCGCCGAGAACGTCATCGGAGAGCGGATGCCTCTTCACACGGAATGGGCTGCCACTGTGTGACGGGGTGATGGCCACCTCAATGCGGAACGGGTACCCGGTGCAGGAGCTGAAGCCGAGCGTCCAGTGGCTGGAGAATACATAGAGCCGTCGCAGCCGTGATTCGGCATGAGCCGCTTCCACGAGTTCGCCGAACCCTGTGAAACCCGGTTCCTCGGCCGCCTCCTCCCGCATTGTGCGCCACTGCAGCTCCACCACCGCGGCCGGCCCCCGTTCGTGAGCTTCGGCGCGCTCGCCGGAGCGCAGAAACGACAGCTCCGCCCGCAGTTCCCGCAGGCTCCTGCCCTGACCCCATGCCGCTCCGGCCCTGACGACATCCGCCAGGTCGGACGTGGCTCCGGTGATGAGTTCGACTCCGCGACTCCAGCCGGAGACACCGAACCAGCGGCTCTCCGCCCCGATGTGAACGGATAGCGGCTTGCGTTCAGGGACCGACGAGGCGATCCTCGCCGAAACGAGTGGGCCCCAGTCGTCCGGTACCACTGTGAGGTCGGTACCGAGTTCGGCCGCCAGCTGCTCCAGCGCTGCGGCCAGGCTGCCCGCAGCAGCCAGATCAGGGTAGAGGTCGGAGTCCACCTTCATAGTCTGCTGTCGCGACGCCACCAAGAGAACGGCGATCGGACGTTGCAGCGAGGCCGTGGGCACGTGACTGCGACTGTCCGTTGCTCACGGCCCGGGGAGCCATTGGCATCACACTCGGTCAGCCCTCCACGGAAAGCGAGCCAGAGCCCGGCTTCGGGAGGCGCTGTCGTCTGCTCTGTTCGGTCGGGGTGCAGTGATCGCGCCTCAACATCCGCGAGCGCCACGCCGGTTGATGGTGCCCTGCACACCATCGAACACGGTTGCGGCGGCCAGGGGCGATCATGGAACCATGAACCATCTCGGCGAGGCGCATCTGCGCACCTGGACGCTGCGCTTCATGGCTCTCCTGGCAGCCGGGGCCCGGGACCAGCTTGCTTGGCTGGGCGAGCGTGAGCTGGAGACGAAGGACGTCGTCGAAGAGGTGGAGTTGCTCTGCCGTGTCTCCGAAGAACTCGCGGAGCGCGGAGCCTTCGAGCCCGAGGACATGCGTAATCTCCGGGCCATCGGCCGGCGCCTCGGCGAGATCGATGCCACCTGCCGCGTCGGCCTCTGGGGCAATGCCCTGACCACGGATCCGGCGTGGGACGACATCCGTTCTCTCGCCCGCCGGTTCCTCCTCGCGAGGCTGGGCGACTGGCGTCAGCCACTGCCACGTCCTGTGCCCCCGCACACGGGCGACCGCTGAGCACATCCAGGCCGCCTCACGGCCGAAGTCGTCGGGGACCGGGAGAACGTCGAGGGGACCCGCGTGGTGCTTCGCGAGGACGGAACGGCTCTTTTCGAAAAACTCGACGGACAGGACTTCGACTTCGAGAACGGTCGGCGCCTCTCCGGTACGGGAACCTGGCGGCTGGCCGACGGGGACGGCGGACAGGTCGTCCGGCTCACGCCGACAGCCCGGAAACGGGTGGAGAGACGTTCCCCCGTGACAGGGACCGATGCCCCGGCCCTGGAGCCCCCGTCGACGTACAGGTGGTCCTTCTACGTGGACCGCGACTGGCACGACAAGTTGAAACTGTTCTTCTTCTACGGCGATCCCGACGTCGGGAACACGTATGTGATGACGCGTGGGCCCGTGTCGTAGCGGGCACCGCCTCGCGATCGCCGAGTCCGTTTTTGCCCCGCACACCCAGGGACCGCCGCAGCACCGCCACGCCCGGCACGACGAGGGCTTCTACGTCCTCTCCGGCACCGTGCGGTTCACCGTCGGGGACGAGCACCACGACGCCACCGCGGGCACGCTCGTGATGGTTCCGCCCGGTACCCCGCACACCTTCGCCAATCCGGCCGACCGACCCGCCGTCATGCTCAGCACCTTCACCCCCGACCTGTACGTGCAGTACTTCCGGGACCTCCAGGAGGCGCTCGCCGACGGCCGGCCGCCGACACCACGGGCCGACATCGACGTGATGAGCCGCTACGCGACCGAGCCCGCGACAGACTTCGCCGCCGGGCCCGCCACCCACCTCGCCGCCGGGCCCGCGACCGACCCAGCCTGAGCCGGCGGACCGGGCCTCCTCCGGGCCTCCTTCGGCAAGGGAGGCAATCGTGCGACCCCCGGCGCCGGTGGGAACTGCGGGAACTGGAGGCGGCCGCCGCCCGACTCCTGTCATGTCGTCACCCCAGGAACAGGAGCACCACATGGATCGCAGGCAGCTACTCAGGGTCACCACCGCCCTCGGCGCCACGGGCGCGCTCGCGGCCACCGCCACCACCGCCCGGGCCACCGGGCCGGGGCCGGCCGCCCCCGGCCCGACCCGGTCCGGTCCGGCCCGACCGCTGCGCGTACAGGTCGTGATGTTCGACGGCGTCGAGGAGCTGGACTTCGCGGCCCCGTACGAGGTCTTCTCCGCAGCCGGGTTCTTCACCCCGCGCCCGGTGGAGGTCCGGTACGTCTCGGCCACCGGTGCCCGCCGGGTCACCTGCGCGTACGGCACGGTCGTCCGGGACATCGGCCCCTGGGCCCCGGGCGAGGCGGACGTGCTCGTCGTCCCGGGCGGTGGTTACGCGCGGCGCGACAGCCCCGGGGTGTGGGCCGAGATCGACCGAGGCACTCTGCCCCGCGCCCTGGCGGACGCGCCCCGCCCGGGGCTGACCGTCTCGGCTCTCTGCACCGGCGTCATGCTCCTCTCGGCCGCGGACCTCACGAAGGGCCGCCCCTGCACCACCCACCACAAGGCCAAACCGGATCTGGAGGAACAGGGCGGTCTGCTGAGGAACGCCCGCGTCGTCGACGACGGCGACCTCGTCACCGCGGGCGGCATCACCTCCGGTCTCGACCTCGCCCTCTGGCTCGTACGCCGCGAACTCGGTCCGGACGCGGTGGTGAACCTGGAGGGGATGCTGGAGTACGAGGCCCGGGGCACCGTCTGGACTTCCCGCCCGACCCGCTGAGGCCGGGCCGGAGCTCCCCGCTGCCCGGGGAGTTCCACGTCGGGGCCCGGACGCCGGCCGACGGCAGCCGGAGCGCGTCGCGCTCGACCGCCGTCGGCCGGAGCACCGGCCCGCGACCTTCCGGTACGGGACGGTGCTCAGGCGGTCCGTGCCAGGGCCTCCGCCCCGTCGTGCTCCAACTGCGCGGTCAGGGCGGTACGCGCGCGGGCCACCCGGGAGCGGACCGTGCCGACCGGGCAGCCCGCCGCGCGGGCGGCCTCCGCGTAGGAGAGCCCGAGCAACTGGGTGAGGACGAACGCCTGTCGGCGGTCGTACGGGAGCGTGGCCAGGAGTTCCTGGAGCGCCACCCCTTCCTCGAAGCCGGGCAGCCCGGTCGGCTGGGCGCGTTCGACGGTCGCGCGCCAGTCGTCGGTGTCGGCGAGCAGGGGACGCGCGGCGGCCCGGCGGAAGTCGTCGACGACGGCGCGGCGCGCGATGGTGAGGAGCCAGGCACGGGCCGAGGAGCGGCCCTCGAAGCGGTGCAGGGTGCGCAACGCGCGCAGGAACGTGTCCTGCGCGAGGTCCTCGGCGGCCTGCGGATCGGCGGACAGGTGGGCCACGTACCGCACGACGTCGCGGTGCAGGGCCCGTACGAAGGCGTCGGCGGCCTCGCGGTCCCCGGCGCGGGCGGCCAGCGCCCAGCCGGTCGAGACGGTGTCCTCCGCAGTCCTGTCGCGCGGGACGGCGGCGCACTGCGACCCGCGCGGGGCGGGCAGTGTGGTGTTCATCGCCAGGTGTGTCCTTCACGGATCGGTCCGGAACCCGGGCGTCCGGTGACGGCGCGGGGCGCGCGGCGGCTGCGGCGCGCGTGGCGGCGGTACGGGACGGGTCCGGGTCTCCGGTGAATGGGGCACCCGGGCCCTTCGGGGCCGGGTGTGCCGGAGGACTCCCGCTGCGCGCGGGCACGGCGGCGGACCGGTCGGCGACCGGTCGCGGCCGGGGTCTCGTACGTCCTCCGGAATGCCTGCCGCGTCCTCAGAACGCGGCGAGCACCCCGGGCGGCCCGCGCCGGTCCCGCGCGCGGGCGCACCGCAGGCCCAGCGGCAGCCGGTCGCTCAGGCCCCGGCGGGGGCGCAGACGGCGGCGCGGGGCCGGCAACGGTGCTGTGAGGAGGGGGTGGAGCGGAGCGAGCAGCCGGCTCGCGACCGCGCGCAGGACCTGGAAGGCGGCGCGTTCGCCGCGGGCCAGCCACACGCCGCAGAGGAGGGCGGCGAGGACGTGCGCGGCGAGCATCCCCGTCGAGGACATCCCGGCCATGTCGTGACCCATGTGGTCCATGGGGCCGATGTGGGCCATGGGGCCCATGTGGTCCATGGCGGAGGCGGGTTCCGTGCCGGCCATGTGCTCCATGCCGGTCATCACGCCATTCATGCCACTCGCACCACTCGCACCACTCGCACCACTCGCACCACTCGCACCACTCGCACCACTCATGCCGCTCATGGCCGAGTGGTCCATGCCCGCCATGTGGTGCATGCCCGCCATGGCGTCCGGTGGTGCCGCGCCCGCTCCGGCGACGGTCCGCGCGGCCGTGCCCACGGTCGTTCCCCCGGCGGTCGCGAGGGCGGACTGCGCGGTGGCGAAGGCGTTGTGCAGCACGCCCTGGGCCGCGACCGCGAGGCCCGTGACGAGCCAGGGGCCGCGCTCGCGGGCGGCGAACCACCAGCCGGGAACCGCGAGTGCGAGGAAGCCGGCGGCGAGCACCCAGAAGGGAATCGGGTCCTCGGACATGAGGACGTGCCCGGTCGCGGCGAGCGCGACGGAGACGGCGGCGAACATCGCCGCCCTCACCGCGCGTCCGACCGGCCCAGCCTCCATGGCGCCTCATCCTCCCATCGAGGAGGGCCGGGCGACATGGCGGGTCGTCCGGTTCATCGCGAATGCCGGAAAAGCGGCTGCTGGAGCGGAGTTCCGGCATATGCGGCGGGAACAGGCGGCGGTGCGGGGCATGGTGCTACGGGCGGAGCGGGCGGCCCGTCCCCGTACCCGGCCGGACCACCACCGCCCGGACCCCCAACGGCTTCCCGTGCGTGAAGCGCAGCGTGAAGGAGACCTCTTCGCCGGGCCGCCACGTCCCCTTCGGCCGTACGGTCACGTCGATCCCGTACGGGGACATCGTGAGCCCCTCCCCGGCCGGGACGGCGGCGGAGTCCACCGGCCGCCGGTACGCGGCGCCGGAGGACGTCATGCGGTGTTCGCTCAGCGCGGGGGGCGCGGCCGTGTCGGGCGAGGTGATCCCCACGAGCCGGTCGGCGGAACCGCCGTCGTTGGTGAGGGTGATGAAGGCGGCGGTCTCCGGCGTCGAGCCGGACGGCTGGAAGACGTACGCCCTCGCGACGGCCACGCGCGGCGGGCTCCCGGCACGTCCGCCCGCCGCCCAGGCGCCGAGACCGGCGAGGGCGATGCCGCAGGCGAGGACGGGGACGCCGACGGCGGCGAGCGGGGCGCGCAGGCGCGCGAGGGCGGTCGGCATCAGAGGGCCGCCCTCTGGGAGGGGGCCCGGCGCCGCGCGGCGGCTGCCGCCGGAGCCGGCTGCCAGTGGCGCAGACGGAGGCTGCCGAGGACGACGAGGACCGAGCTGAGGGACATCGCGGCGGCGGCGAGCATCGGGTCGAGCAGGCCCACCATGGCGAGCGGGATGGTGACGACGTTGTAGCCGAAGGCCCACAACAGGTTGCCGCGGATGGTGGCGAGGGTGCGGCGGGCGAGGCGTACGGCGTCGGCCAGGGCCTCGATGTCGTCGCGTACGAGGGTGACGTCGGCGGCACCGATGGCGACATCGGTGCCCGTGCCCATCGCGATGCCGAGGTCGGCCCCGGCGAGCGCCGCCGCGTCGTTGACGCCGTCCCCGACGACCGCGACCCGCTTTCCCTCCGCGCGCAGCGCACGGACGAGCTCCGCCTTGCGTTCGGGGGTGCAGCGGGAGTACGTCTCGTCGATGCCGAGCGCGGCGGCGACGGCCCGTGCGGGCTCCTCCCGGTCCCCGGTGGCGAGGACGGGGTGCACACCGAGGCGGCGGAGCCGGTCCACGGCGCGGTAGCTGCCGGGGCGTACGACGTCGCCGAGCGCGAGGACGGCCTCGGGCCGTCCGTCGACCCGGACCAGGACGGGGGTGTGGGCGGCCTCCAGGGCGGCGGCGAGGGCCGTGCCCAGTTCTTCGGGCAGCTCGCCCCCGGGCGCGCCGACCTCGACGAGCCGCCCGTCCACACGCCCGCGCACGCCGTTGCCGGGCGTCGCGGTGAACTCGCCGAGCGCGTCGGGCCGTACCGCGCCCTCGGGGAGGGAGCGCCCGGCGTGGCGGACGAGGGCCCGGCCGAGCGGGTGCTCGGAGCCGGTCTCGACGGTCGCCGCGAGCCGCAGCACCTCCTGCGCGCCGGGGCCGTCCGCGCGTGCGGTGAGGGAGGCGACGGTGAGGTGGCCGGAGGTGAGCGTGCCGGTCTTGTCGAGCACGACGGTGTCGATCCGCCGGAGGGTTTCGAGGGCCTGCGGGCCCTTGACGAGGACGCCGAGCCGGGCGCCCCGGCCGGTGGCGGCCATGAGCGCGGTGGGGGTCGCGAGCCCGAGCGCGCAGGGGCAGGCGACGACGAGGACGGCGACGCACGCCGTGAAGGCGGGCTGCGGGTCCGCCCCCGCGCCGAGCCAGAAACCGAGCACGGTGACGGCGAGGACGAGGACGACCGGCACGAAGACCCCGGCCACGGTGTCGGCGAGCCGCTGGGCGCGGGCCTTCCCGGCCTGGGCCTCGGTGACGAGGGCGGTGATGCGGGCGAGCCGGGTGTCGGCGCCGACGGCCGTCGCGCGTACGAGCAGGAGCCCGCCCGCGTTGACCGAGCCGCCCGTGACGGCGGAGCCGGCCGCGACCTCCACGGGCCGGGTCTCGCCGGTCACGAGGGACAGGTCCACGGCGGACGCGCCCTCCACGACCTCGCCGTCCGTCGCGACCCGTTCCCCGGGCCGTACGAGGAAGACCTGGCCCACCGCGAGGCGCTCGGCCGGGACGGTGCGCTCCACGGCCCCGTCCCGTACCGTCACCTCCTTCACCCCGAGCCCGGCGAGCGCACGCAGGGCGGCCGAGGTGCCACGCCGGGCACGGGCCTCCAGATGACGGCCGACGAGGACGAAGAGCGGGATGCCGACCGCCGCTTCGAGGTAGACGTGGGCCGTCCCGTCCGACGCGGTGGGCAGCAGCGCGAAGGACATCCGCATGCCGGGGACGCCGGCGCCGCCGAGGAAGAGCGCGTAGGAGGACCAGCCGAAGGAGGCGAGGACGCCGAGGGAGACGAGCGTGTCCATCGTCGCCGCGCCGTGCCGCAGCCCGCGCAGGGCCCGCTCGTGGAAGGGCCACGCGCTCCAGGAGACGACGGGCGCGGCGAGCACGAAGCACAGCCACTGCCAGTTGCGGAACTGGAGCGGGGGCGCCATCGACAGTACGAGGACGGGGACGGCGAGCAGCGCGGTCACCAGGAGCCGCTGCGGGACACCGGGGCCGGTCCCTTCGTCGCCCCGGTCCTCCCCGGAGGCGGGTGGTCCGGGGAGACGTGCGCTGTACCCGGCCTTCTCGACGACGGCGACGAGCGCGTCCGCACCGAGGTCCGCCGGATGCTCGACGCGGGCCGTACCGGTCGCGAGATTGACGGTGGCGCGTACGTCCTCCAGGGCGCCGAGCTTCTTCTCGACCCTGCGCACGCAGGCCGCGCACGTCATGCCGCCGACGATCAGATCGGTCGTGACGAGGGTGCGCGGAGCGGTCTCCCGGCCCATCAGTGGCCCATCCCGTCCATGCCGTCCGTCTCGTCCATGCCGTCCATGTCGTGCGGGCCCGGGCCGTCGTCCTGGTGGGAGCCCCCGCGCAGGTCGGGGGCGACCGGTCCGGCGAGGCGCCCCACCCCGTACGAGACGGCGAAGAGCGCGACGAGCAGAAGCAGGAAACCCCCGAGCGGCGCGTACGGCACGGGGGTGGAACGCCGTCCGGAGGAAGGCGTCACCGAGTGGTCCATGAGGGAGGCTCCGGCGAGAGTGCGGGTCGTACGGTCCAGAGGTCGGCCGGACCGGGCCCCGAGTTCCCCCACTTCCGGGTGACCCGCGTCACATGTCGGACACCTGTCACACGCGCCCCAGGAACATCGAGGCCCAGGAGCATCGCACCCCAGGAACATTGCGGTCCGGGGCGCGTGCCCGGTGCCCGGGACCGTACGGATCGCCCCTGCGCGGATCACACCATCACGACGAACATCACCGCCATGCCCAGCGCCATCAGCCCATGACAGCCCAGGTCCCACGCGGCGTGCACCGCGCTGCTCGGATTCGTGCCGCTCGGGCCCGCGCCGCCCGAAGCCGTGCCGTTCGTCGTGCGGGGCGCGAGGCGGCCGGTGTCGAAGCCCCTCGCGAGCCACCACAGTGCGAACACCAGCAGGAGGAGGGCGAGCAGCGCCGCGCTCCAGCGGTCGGCGGTGCCGTCGAGCGTCATCGTCGCGGTCGCTCCCGGGGCCGACATGTCCATCCCGGGCATGTCGTGCGCGTGGCCCCCGCCCGTCGCGCCCATGGACATGGCCGAGGACATCGCGGCGACCATCCACGCCATCGCCCCGGTCATCACGGTGTGCGGCAGCGCGTCCACGAGGGCGCGCGCCCTCGACCCGGGACCGTTCGGCAGGGCGAGGGCGGCCGCCACGAACCAGGCCGCGGCGACGGAGAAGAAGACCACCTGCGGTGTGCCGGGCAGGTCCATGCCCCAGGACCAGGCCATCGCGAACATGGCGAGGGCCATGACCGCGTGCAGGGCGTGGGCGAGCCGCGCGGTCCACGGGCGGGAGCGGGCGGTGAGGGCGCGCCACAGTCCGTGGGCGGCGAGCGCGCAGAAGAGCAGTGTCAGGATCCAGCGCAGCCCGGTGGCGGCGATCATCGGACCGTCTCCTTCGATGTCCCGGCGTGCGCCTCCGTGTGCGCGCGCTCGCGTCGGCGTACCTGTGCGACCGTCAGATCCACGAGCAGGAAACAGATCAGGGGCAGCCCGAACAGCGGCAGGCAGTGGGCGAGGACTGCGGCCACGACGACGAGCGGCGCCATGACCCTGCCCGGCACCCGGCGCCAGGCCCCCCGCACCGGCGGACGGCCGAACCGTGTCCCGCCCGCCCGGGTGGGCCTGCGCAGCCACCACATGCGGTAGCCCCAGAGGAGCATCCCGATGAGCGCGACGGCGACGAGCGCGAGGGCGATCTGGTTGGCGGGGCCGAAGAGCAGGCCCATGTGGGCGTCGATGCCCCAGCGGGTGAGCTTGGCGAGGACGGGGAAGTCGTCGAAGAGCAGTTTGTCCGTGACCTCGCCGGTGGCCGGGTCGATCGCGATCGAGTCCTGCTGCTCGGGCCAGTGCCGTGTGTTCTCGCGGACGACGTACGCGCTTCCGGTGTCCGCGGGCGGGGTGATGACGAGTCTGCCGCGCAACCCTTCGGCGCGGGCGATGCGGACGGCTTCGTCGAGATCGACCTTCGCGGCGGGAGAGCCGGTGCGGGAGTCGGCGGGAGAGCCGGTGGGGGAGCCGACCGGGGAACCGTCCGCCCCTGCCCCCGCTCCCGCCGCCGGGCCGCCGTGCGTGCCGTGGTCGAGGGTCGAGGAGACGGAGGGCGTCGCCCCGCCCAGCGAGTCCTGGAGCCTGCCGATGGTCGTGCCCGCGTGCGCCGACCAGGTCAGCCCGGTCGCCGAGAGGGCGAGGAGGCCGATCGACGCCCACAGCCCGACCGCCCCGTGCCAGGACAGTGTGCGTCTGCGCCCCTTCGGGCCCCGGCGCGGCACGAACAGCCGGCGCAGCCGCTCCCGGCTCCGTGGCGCCCCGAGCCACAGCGCGATCCCGCCGAGCACCTCGACCCACAGCCAACTCGCGGCGATCTCGCTGTAGTTGCGGCCGAATTCGCCGAGGTTCAGATTGCGGTGCAGGTCGTCGAACCAGGACCGCACGGGCAGCCACTCGCCGGAGGTGAGCAGTGTGCCGCGCACCTCGGCGTCGTACGGATCGACGAAGGCGGTCCGTGTGCGGCCCTCGGGCAACCCCTCGACGTCGAAGCCGACCCGGGTGGTGTCGTCGGCCCCCGCGCCCTTGGTGACGGAGACGAGCCGCCCGCCGGGCACCGCCTCGCGGGCGGCTTCCACCTGGGCGGTGAGCGGCTTCGGCTCGCCGCGCGGGGTGACCTTCAGTTCATGCCGGTGGACGACGGACTCGATCTGTGGGGCGGCCGTGTAGAGCAGTCCGGTGACGGCCGCGACGAGCAGGAACGGGCCGACGAGGACGCCCGCGTAGAAGTGCAGGCGGAGCAGGAGCGGACGCAACCCGCTCCAGGTGCCGCCGCCGTCGCCCGGCATGGACGCGGACGTGGTGAAGTCCTCGACCGGGGCGGTCCTTTCGGCCGGGGAGGTCCCTTCGGTCGAGGCGGTCCTTTCGGCCGGGGAAGTCTCTTCGGTCGGGGAAGTCTCTTCGGCCGGGCGCTGCCGGGACGGTGGCGACGAGGCGGGCGTGGTCTCGGTCATCGAATCTTCCTCATACGTGGACCGGTGGGGACGGTGACGTACAGGAGTCGGTGCGAGAGGTGCGCGAGTTCCCGCACACGTGGTGTGACGCGGGTCACGGTGCGGGAACGGGTTCTGCCGGCCGATTGGCGGGGCGCGGGAGCCGATGCCGTCCGCTCAGGTCGTACCGGCCGCCGGGGCGGTGGTGTCGTCGCTCGGGGCGGCAGGCCACTCGCGGTGTCCTTCGTCGTGCCAGAGCGGCCGCCGGTCGACCCGCAGGCCGAGGATCTCCGGTCGCGCGTAGTGGCCGCGGGAGTCGACCCAGACCTTGACGGCGTCGATGTCGGCGAGGTCGATCCCGGCGGTGACGAGCTTCTCCTCGGCGCCGGTGTGCGGGCCGGCGAGGTACTGGTTGAAGGGGTGGATCACGGCCGACCAGCCGCCGCCCGCGGTGATGTGCTTCTGCGGTCCGACGGTGGACTCCATCCACCGCAGGCACGTCTCGTCCACCGGGTTCCCGGCGGAGACGACGAACGCCTGTGCCGTGAGCGCGTGGGTCTTCATCATGGCGTCGATCTGGATGTCGGCGACGGCCTCGAAGCCGGCCATGGTGGACAGGCCGGGCCATGCTGCCGCGTGGATCTGCTGGCCCTGGGTGATCAGGGACTGCCGGGCCAGGTTCATGGTGTGCTCCCAGCAGGCCAGGCCACCGATCCGGCCCAGGGCGCTGTCGAAGACGCTGAGGGTGGCGCCGCCGCCCTGGGCCCACACGATCCGTTCGGCGTAGGTGGGCTGGAGCTTGCGGTGGACTCCGAGGAGAGTGCCGTCGGGTTCGACGAAGACCTGGCTGTTGAAGCACGTGCGGGTCCCCGGGAGCCGTTCGCTGACACCGAGGACGACACCGGCCCCGGCGCGGGCACAGGCGGCCTGGACCCGGGCGATCTGCGGACCGGGCACCTCGACGGACGCCTCGGCGTAGGCGGCGTTGGCGCCCTGCTGGTCCAACGGGGCGTATGCCTCGATCCAGTACGGGTAACCGGGCACGAAGGTCTCGGGGAACACCAGCAGGTCGATGCCTTCCCGGCCGGCCTGCTCGACGAAGCGGACGACCTTGTCGACGGTCGCCTCGGTGTCCATGAACACCGGAGCGGCGTGCACCGCCGCGACGGTTCGCTTCGTGGAAGCGGGAGATGGCATGTCGGAGCCCTTCTCGGAGGTGGGGCGCACCGGCCGGAACGGGCCGTCGAGCGGTGTCCGGGGCGCACGTCCGGGTGCGGATGGGTGGATGGGTGAGTGGTGAGCCGGTCACGAAGAAGCCTGCCACCGTTCGCAGCGACATGCGCCTACGCCGACCGGCTCGGACAGGACGAGTCAAGTTCTATCAACTCCTGGCACGGGAGCAGGAGTTCGAGAACGGTGCGTCGCCGCCGGAATGTCGCGCCTGAGCGCCTGAGCGCCTGAGCGCCGCCGTGGCCGCGTGCCGCCGTGCCTGCGTGCCGCCGTGCCTGCGTGCCGCCGTGGCCGATCGGCCCGAGGGCATGGCCGGTCGGCCGACGCGGTGCCGTGGCCGGTCCTCCTAGTGTCGAACCCGATCGGACACCGGAGCCGAAAGAGGGGGATGCTCGATGGATCAGCGAGGTACGACCACGGTGCACGGGGACGCCACGGCCGCGGCCGGTACGAGTGTGGAGTTCGAGACCGACGTCATGACGCTGCTCGTCGCGGCACTGCACGGCGCGGTCAAGTCCGGGGCGACGGCGGTGGGGACCGAGAACCTGTTGGCCGCGCTCGTGATGGGGGACAGCGACGCGGGTGCGGCGATCGCACCGGGGATGCGGAGGGCCGGTGCGCTCGGCGGCCTGGTCTCGGGACGGGGAGGAATCGGCTGGGCGAGTACGGACGACGCGGCCGGGACCGTGCCCGAAACCGCCGGGACCGCGGCCGACGAGGACGCGGCCGACGCCCATGAGATCACCGCCGCCTGGCGCGAGGCGCATTGGCGGTTCGGGCTCGACCCGCGCCGTCCGGCCGCAGGGAGCGACCGGCCGCTGCCCGGCATGACGGGAGCACTGCGCGTGTGCCTGCTGTCCGCGCTGAAGGCGGCCCGGGCCGAAGGGACCGTCTCCGTACGCTGTCGGCACGTGGCGCGCGCCCTGCTGGAGCTGCCGGACAGCCGCGCCCGCGAGGCACTGGTGGTGAGGAGGCTGGACCTGGCCGCCGCGGCGACCGCGCTCGACGCCCTGGACGCGAGTGCCCCGGCCGATTCGGAGCGGCCGGAGTCGTACGGCGTCCTGCTTCTTCGCCGGGCCGGCACGCTGGGCCGGAGCGGCAACCGTCTGACGCGCGCGCTGACGTCGTGGTTCTCCGGGTCGGGGCAGTACGGCTCCCCGTTGTTGTTCGCGGTGTTCCTCGAAGCGACCCGGCAGGCGGTGCGGTGCGGGCGTTCGGAGGCGCGCCCCGTCGACCTCCTGCTGGGCATCCTCGCCCTGGACCGTGCCCTGGCCGTCGCCGGGAAAGCCCTGCCCGAGGGCCTGGTGGCCGTCAACTCCGCCGCCACGCTGCTGAACCGGCACGGCGTACGGCTGGACCCGCTGAACCGGGCGGCGAACACCACTACGGAGGACGGTGCGGTGGGGGAGGTACTGTTCTCCGACACCGCCGAGCGGGTCAAGGCCGTCGCCCAGCTCACGGCCGCCGAGCACGGATCGGCCACCGTCGGAACGGTGCACCTGCTGGCCGCTCTCCTCGACGAGTCCGCGGCGGACGTCCCGGCCCAGGGCGCCACGACCCCGGACGGCCGGCCCCAGGGCACCCCGGCCCAGGACACCGCGACCTCGGACACCACGGCCCAGGAAGCCACGGTCATCGGGTTGTTGACTGACCATCACGTGGACGTCGCCGCGCTGCGGGCCGACCTGCCGCTCGGGCCGGGCGCGTGACGGCGGTGGCCGCCGGGACACGGCAGCCCGGTCCGGCGCTACCGTCCATCCCGGCGAGTCCATTGCGTCGGAGGCGGAGACGACCATGAGTGAGGTACCCGAGAACGCCGACCGGGCCCGTGTGCCCGCCTGGCGGGGGCCGGGTGACGTGGTCCGGTGGGTGCGTGCGGAGGTGGTCGCGAGCCGGGCCGCCGTACGGGACGCCGCGCGTACGGCCGTCGCCGTCGATGTCGCGCTGGGCGTCCTCGTGCTGGCCCTCGGACTGGTCCCGCTGCTGGTGGTGCATCCGGCCCGGCCCGTCCTGGCGGTGCTGGAGGCGTTGTGGGCGGCGCTGCTCGTGGTGGGGCGGCGCGGGCGGCCCGTGGCGGCGGTGGTGTGCACCGCACCGCTGCTGGTGGGTGCCAATGTGTGGACGCTGGCGGCGATTTCGCTGATCGTGCTGTCCGCCACCCGCCGGATCGCGCCGCCACGACGTGCGTGGCGGGTGGTGGGGGCGACCTGCGCGGTGGTCGGGGTGCTGACCGTCGTACGCGGCTTCTTCCGTTGGGATTCCCTGCCGGCGGACCTGGCCGGCAACGCGGTCTCCGCGGTACTGCTTCTCCTCCTCCCGGCCCTGTCGGGGACGTTGCTCGGCAGACGGCGGCCCCTGGTCGGCCTGTTGCGGGAACGCAACGCCTATCTGGAACAGACCCGTGCGCTGACCGCGGCGGCGGCCCGGATGGAGGAGCGGACCCGGATAGCCGGCGAGATGCACGACCTCCTCGGCCACCGGCTGAGCCTGATCTCGGTGCACGCCGGGGCGCTGGAACTGGCCGCCGGACGACAGGCCCCCGCCCTCGCGGGACAGGCGGAACTGCTGCGCACGACGGCCGGTACGGCGATGGACGAGTTGCGCGAGATCCTCGGTGTGCTCCGGCACACGGACCTCGCGGACGAGGGCGAGGACGCCGCCGCGGACACGGGTGCGCGGGGGACGTACGAGGACATCTCCGCGCTGGTCACGCAGTCCCGGCAGACGGGCCGCGGGCCGGTGGAGCTGGTGTGGTCGCTCCCCGCGGCGGCCGAGGTCGACGCCCGTACCCGGCAGGCGGTCCACCGGGTGGTCCGCGAGGGGCTGACGAACGTACTGAAACACGCCTCCGGCGCACCCGTGCGGGTGGAGGTCCGGGCCGAGGGCGCGGAGCTCGTGGTCGGTGTGGTGAACGGGGCTCCGCGCGAGGGCGACCACTCGCAGGGAGGCACGCACAGCGGTCTGGCCGGTCTGCACGAGCGGGTCTCCATGCTGGGCGGCACGTTCGCGGCGGGGCCCCTGCCGGACGGGGGCTTCGCCGTGACGGCCCGTCTGCCCTCCCGCGACGTCGACGGCGGCCCCCTGCCCGCCCGTGCTCGACCCCCGGCCGATGCCCCCGTGCACGAGCCGCCGATGTCCGGGACCACGGCACACGGACCGCAGACGTTCGGGGCACCGGCATACGGACCACCGGCATACGGACCACCGGCGTACGGCGGACCGTCGGCGTTCGGGGCACCGGCCACCGGCCGGGGCCGGAGGGGGGCGCACGCCCCGGTGCGGGCCGAGGTGCTGACCTGGCCGCGGATCCTGGGAGCCGGCTGCGCCGCGGTGGCCGTGGTCCTGCCCACGGTGGGCTTCCTGGTCGTACTGCTGGTGGCGGCGGTCCTAAGATGAGCGGGTGATCCGAGTTCTGGTTGCCGACGACGAGGCGCTGATGCGTGCGGGCATCCGGCTGATCCTGGAGAACGCCGAGGACATCGAGGTCGTGGCCGAGGCCGCCGACGGCGGGGAGGCGGCAGCGGCCTGCCGGTCCCAGGAGGTCGACGTCGCGCTCCTCGACCTCCAGATGCCGGGCCGGGACGGGATCGCGGCCGCGCAGGACATCACCCGCCTCTCACCCCGCACGCATGTGGTGATGCTGACGGCCTTCGGCGAGGAGGCGAGCGTCACGCGTGCCCTGCGGGCCGGCGCGGCGGGCTACCTCCTCAAGGACACCGGTCCCAACGAACTGATCCACGCCGTCCGCCTGGCCGCGAAGGGCGAACCGGTCCTGGCCCCCCGCGTCACCCGCCAACTCCTCGAACGCCACGTCCAGTACGGCCGTGACACCGAGAACGCACTGCGCAGGATCGAGGAACTCACCCCGGCCGAACGCGACGTGCTGCGCCTGCTCGGCCAGGGCCTGTCCAACCCCGAGATCGCCGACGAGCTGTACATCAGCACCGGCACGGTCAAGGCGCACATCAGCCGCATCCTGACGCGCACGGGCAGCGCCAACCGCGTACAGGCGGCCGTGCTGGCGCATGACGCAGGGCTGCTGGGGGACCACTGAGCGGCTCACCGGCCGGGGCGCGGTCCAGGTTCATTCGTGGCGCGGCCGGGTTTCACTCGTAACGCAGGCGCAGCGACTCCTGTTCGGCCTCCTCGACCTGGTCGACGGTGAGGTCCGGCAGGTCCAGCTGGGCCAGCGTCACCTCGGCACTGGTCGGCTGGGCGTCGGCGGGCACCCACCGCTCAGGCCGCCAGGCGTCGGCGCGCATCAGCGACTTCGGGCAGTGCGGATAGACCTGCTCGACCTCCACCACGAGCGCCGTGACCGGCGGTTTCCCGACGGGAGTGAGCAGGGCGAGCAGCTCCGGGCGCGCCGAGACGCAGGCACGGCCGTTGACGCGCAGTGTGGTCGGGCGGCCGGGGACGAGGAAGAGCAGCCCGACGCGTCCGGTCTCCAACACGTTGTGCATGGTGTCGAGCCGCTTGTTGCCGGTCGCGTCGGGAATCACCAGGGTCCGCTCGTCCAGCACCGAGACGAACCCGGCCGGGCCGCCACGCGGTGTCACGTCCGCCCGGCCCCCGGCGTCCGCACTGCCGATGAACACCAGCGAGGAACAGCCGATCAGTGACCGGGCCTCCTCGGTCAGGTGGTCGATCTCCTTGCGGAGCGAGTTCGGGTTCGGCGGTGGGTAGAGCTCGCGCAACTGGTCCGGGTCGGTGAGGGCGTCCGCCCGGAGGGATTCGAAGAGCAGGCCGGCGGCTCCCGTGTCGATCGTCATGCGGACCACCCTAGAAGACGGCCGGGCAACAACTCCGGTTCGCTTTCGCGGCGGATGGCTCGATCTTCCCCACTCCAACTGCCCTTCCCCGACTTCCCCGTCGTGAAATACCCGGTCCAACTGTCATGTGCAGACTGCCCTGTTCCAACCTTTCCGATCCAACCTCCCTGACGACAACGGAAGATGACAGTGCAATCAGGTGAATGCAATGAAGTCGGCATGCCCCCCGCCCCCTCTTCGGACGGGGTATCGCGCCACGAGGTTGCGTGGTGCTCCAGGAAGTTTTTTTCGGATTGTTGTGCAACCTGACCGCGGATGCCTCCGTCTCCTCTCACGCAAAGGCTCCGGTGCCACCGCGGCCTGTGATGCGAACCGTCCGGGAGACCCGCGCCCACCCGCGCATTCCTCCCCGGACGGGAAGGAAACGTCAGCATGGCATCAAGGAACCTTGTGTTGTGCTTCACCACCTCTATAAGTTCGCGCTGAAACGGTCACAAAAATGAGTGGAGCGGATGTGCGCCCCCAACAGGGCCCGTCGATGGCCGAGTTATCCGGCCGGCGGACAGTGTGTTCCATCCCCGCAGGGCTCCCGGGGCTGATCAGGGAAATGTCCCGGAAGAGACCCACGGCCGTCGCCGTCGAGTGCGGCGACGAGAGACTGACATACGCGCAACTCGAAGCGTGGTCCGACGGGGTGGCCCGTACGGTACGGGCCACAACACCATCGGGCCGGCCCGTGGCGATGGCCGTTCCGCGGAGCGTCCAACTGCTCGTGGCCCTGCTCGGCATCCTGAAAGCAGGGCGTCCCTACCTCCCCCTGGACGCGGACGACCCCCCGGACCGGCTGCGACGCGTGCTCGACGTGTCGGGCAGCACCCTGGCCCTCGTCACCGGCACGACACGGGACCGGATGGCCGCGCAGGGGCTGCGCACGCTCGTGCTGCCCGCGCGCTTCGAGGGCCCGGCGACGGGGGAGACGGAGTGGGACGCCTTGCCGCCGGTCCCCGACGAGCAGCCCGTCTACGTGCTGTTCACATCGGGATCCACCGGCACGCCCAAGGGAGTCGTACTGCCGAGCGCCGCCCTCGTCAACCGGCTGGTGTGGATGCGCGACGCCTACGGGGCCGGCCCCGGCGACCGCGTCCTGCAGAAGACCCCCGTCACCTTCGACGTTTCCGGCTGGGAGTTGTGGCTCCCCCTCATGTCCGGCGGCACCTGCGTCCTGCTGCCGCCCGGGGAGCACCGCGAACCCGGACTCGTGGCACGTGCCATCCGCGAACGGGGCATCACACTCTGCCACTTCGTCCCCACCATGCTCCGCGAGTTCCTCCGCCACCGCGATGCGGCACGGTGCACCTCTCTGCGGCACATCTTCTGCAGCGGCGAAGCACTGCCGGTCGAAGTGGCGCGTGCGTGCGTGGACACCGTCCCCGCCGCCCTGCACAACCTCTACGGCCCCACCGAGGCAGCCATCGAGGTCAGCCACTGGACCGTCCCGACCCCGGCGCGGGAGATCGACCGCATCCTCATCGGCCGCCCGATCGACAACTGCGTACTGCTCGTGGTCGGCCAGGACGGCGGGCCGGTACTCGACGGCGACGAAGGGGAGTTGTGCATCGGGGGCACGCCACTGGCCCTGGGCTACCTCGACGATCCCGTACGGACCGCCCGCGCCTTCGTGCCCGCACCACCGGGAGCGTCCGTGGACCGGATCTACCGGACCGGCGACCGGGTGCGCCTGACCGGCGGGAACCTGGAGTACCTGGGACGGACCGACGACCAGGTGAAGATCCGCGGGCAGCGCATCGAACCGCAGGAGGTCGAGCACCGGCTGCGTTCCCACCCCTCGGTGAACGAGGCCGTGGTGGTGGCGGTCCGGCTCGGGGAGGACACCGAACTCGTGGCGTGGATCCGCGCGACCGGGGCCGGCACCCCCTCCCGCGAACTCTCCGCCGCCCTGCGCACACACATCGCCTCCGCCCTCCCCGCCGCGTACGTGCCCGGGCACTACCTGACGCTCGACGGGATTCCCCAGACCGGCAGCGGCAAGCTGGACCGGGCGGAGCTGCGCGCACGCGCCGAACAGCGGCTCGGCGCCGGGCGGACCGCGCCCGCCGCACCCTCCGCCACACCGGGCGACCGGCCCCTGCTCGCGGCCCTGCTGCGGGAACGCGACACCCGCGCCGCCGCGACCGGGTCCCGCGAAGGGACCCGCTGACCCGACGGTCGGCCCTCACCGGGATGCCACGCACCCCGCTCTTCCTTCCTTCTTCCTTCTCCGCCCGTCCGAGGCACCCCCGTACCCATGGGGGCTTGTTCCCACGCGTCACGGTGCCCCCATCCCGCGGCGCTCTCGAATATCTGGAGCCATCCCATGCAGGTCGATCCTCCGCAGCAACCACGGTCCGAGGAGCACTTTCCTCCCCGGACCGTCCACGACCTGGTGGCCCGCCGGGCCGCCCAGCACCCCGAAGCCACCGCCGTGATCGCGGGCGAACGCAGAATGAGTTACCGGGAACTGCTCGCCCTCGCCGCACGGATCGGCGCACTCCTTTCGACCGCCCCACGGGGCAGAACCGGAATCTGCCTCGGCCGCGACGAACGCACGGTCGCCGCCTTCCTGGGAGTGTGGCGGGCCGGCCGCTCCTGCGTGGCCCTCGACCCCGCGCTCCCGCCGTCCCGGCTGGCCCACATGGTCGACGCCGCCGGGATCGGCGAGGTCCTCACCACACCCGAACTGGCCCCCGTCGTCGCGGCCGCGGGCGCCCGCCCCCTCATCGTCGACACCACCCCGCACCAGGACGTCCACGACAGCCCCGCACCGCCCCCGGCACGAACCGCGGGCGAGGAGGCGTACGTCCTGTTCACCTCCGGCTCCACCGGCACCCCCAAGGGTGTGGTCATCGGACACTCCTCCGTGCTCGCCCTGATGGAATGGATGACCCGGACCATCGACCCCGCGCACCTGCGGGTGGGCCTGGCGACCGCTTCGCTCTCCTTCGACGCCTCCATCCACCAGATCTTCGGCCCGTTGTGCGCGGGAGGCAGCGTCGTCCTCGCCGACGACATCCTGGCGCTCCCCGACCTCCCCGCACGGGACGAGGTCACCATGATCAGCGCCCCTCCCTCCGGCCTCGCGATGCTGCTGGAACGCCCGCTGCCGCCGGGCGTACGCCGGGTCAACGCCGGCGCGGAACCGGTGCCCCGCCCCCTCGTCGACCAGCTCTACGCACAACCGGGGGTCGAAACCGTCGTCAACCTCTACGGGCCCACCGAATGCACCGTCTTCTGCGCCACCCACCCGATAGGCCGTGACGAAACGGGCACGCCCCCCATAGGCACGGCCGTCGCCGGCTGCGAACTCACGGTGCGCGACCCCCGGCAGCGCCCGGTGCCGGACGGCACCGCCGGCGAACTGTGGGTCGCCGGCCCGCTGGTCGGCCTCGGCTACCTGGACTCCCCGGAGGCGACGGCGGCGAGCTTCGTCACCGACCCCGACGCACCCGGCGGCAGGCGGTACCGCACCGGCGACCTCGTACGCCGCACGAACGGCGTGCTGCACTACCTCGGACGCCTCGACGAACAGATCAAGGTACGCGGCTTCCGCGTCGAACCCGGTGACATCGAGGCGGTCCTCGCGACGCTCCCGGGCGTGCGGCACGCCGTCGTCCTCGCCCCCGTGGACCAAGGGGGCACACGGACCCTGCACGCGCACGTCGAGGCCGTCCCGGAGAGCGCTCCCGCGCCCACCGAGGAGGAACTCCTCCGGCTGCTGCGCACCCGACTCCCGCACTACCTCGTGCCGGCCCGCGTCCTGGTGACGGACCGGCTGCCGCGCAGCAGCAACGGCAAGGTGGACCGCAAGGCCCTGTCCGCCGTGACCCCGCCCGCCGGCACGACCGAACCGGGCGAACGCCCCCGGCCGGGAGCGGAGACCCGGCTCGCGGCGATCGTCGGCGAGGTGCTCGGCACGGACCGGCCGGTGGGCCGCACCGACCGCTTCGACCTCCTCGGAGGACACTCCCTGGCCGCCGCGCGGGTCCTCGCCAGGGTCCGCACCGAATGGGGAGCGGTGGTCCCCCTGGGGGACTTCCTCACCGAGCCGACCGTGGCGGCCCTGGCCGGACTCATCGACGACGCCCCTCCGGTGCCCGCGCCGGTCCGGCGGCCGGACGCCACCGAGTCGCCGCTGAGCGACATGCAGCGCGAACTGTGGACGACCCGCCAGATCAGCCCGGTACCCGGCATCACCACGGAGGCGTTCGTCCTCGGCATCGACGGCGCCGTCACCACCGACGCGCTCCGCGCCGCCCTCGACGCACTCGTGGTGCGGCACGAGGCGCTGCGCACCGTCGTGGCGGAAACCCCGCACGGCCCGGTGGCACGGGTGCTGCCCCCGGCACCGGTGCCCCTCACCGAACACGACATGACGCGGCGGACGGCGGAGGAGACCGACGCGCTCGTCGACGCGGCGGCCCGACAGGTCTTCACGCCCGAGGACACCCCGCTGCTGCGCACCGTGCTCGTCCGCACCGCCCCCGACCGGGCCCGGCTGGTGATCGCCGTCGACCACCTGGCCTTCGACGGATGGTCGGGGGGCCTCGTCCTGGAGGAACTCGCCGCCGCCCTCGACGGCCGGCCCGTGCCGGAACCGGCCGTGCAACTCGGGGACGTGGCGCGCTGGGAGGAACACGCCCTCACGCTCTCCTCCCGGTCCGACCGCGACTTCTGGCGCGAGGAACTCAAGGGGGCACTGCCCCCGTGGGACCTCGCACGCCGCACGCGTACGGGAACCCCCGCGCACCGGGGCGCCAGGCTGGTGCGCCTGCTGCCGCCCGGCACCGCCGAAGCCGTACGGGACCTGGCGGTCTCCTCGGGCGTCTCGGAATTCGCGGTGTACCTGGCGGCGCTCGATGTGCTCATGGCGCACTGGACCGGACGGCACGACGTCCTCGTCGCCGTGCCGGTGGCGCGGCGCCCCGTACCGGAACTCGACCGGGTCGTGGGGCCCCTGCTCTTCGTCCCCCCGGTCCGGGTCGGCTTCAGGCCCGAGGAGACCTTCCGCACCGTGGCCGCGCGGGCGGCCCTGGCACGCAACCGGGCGCTCGCACACACGATGCTCCCCGCCGCCGCACTCGCCGGGGCGGCCACGGCAGCGGGAGTACCGAGGCGCCCCGGCGCGCCCCTGACCCCGGTATCGCTCTCCATGCGGCCGTCGGGGGCACCGGTCCGGGTCGACGCCGGGGAGGTGACCCTGCGGGTCCTCGGCGAACGCGACACCGGCAGCGCGCGGGACGACGCCACCTTCCTCGTCAACACAACGGTGTCGGGCACCGAGATCCACCTCGTCCACGACCTCGAATGCTTCGACGAACAGGCCGCCGGGGCCCTGCTGGACGGGCTCCTCCACGTCCTCGCCCGCGGCACCGAAGCACCCGACCGCTCCTGCTCGGCCATCGACCTGCCCCTCCCGCCCCCACCGGCCGAACTCCCGTCCCCGTCGGCCGAGTTGCCGGACCCGGACGGAAGGCAAAGGATCGCACCGTCCACCGTCGTCGAGGAGTTCCTGGCGACCCTCTGGGAACAGCTGCTGCCGGTGCAGGACGTGTCCGCCTCCGACTCGTTCCTCGACCTCGGAGGGACCTCGCTCACCGCGATGCGGGTCGCGGCCGAGATCTGGGAAGCGCTCGGCGTCGACGTCCCGGTGCGCACGGTCTTCGCCCTGCCGGTGCTGCGCGATCTGGCCGCCGAGGTCGAACAGCAGGCACTGGCCGCCCTGGACGCGGCGGACCCGGACCGGAAGGAGGCGACGGCATGAGCGACACGACGACCACGGCCTCCCGGGCCGACCAGGACCGGCTGCGCGCCCTGCTGTCCGCCCGCAGGTCACAGCGCCCGCAGGCCCCCGCCGCACGGCCGGGGGACGAGCCCCTGCCGCTCGGTCCCGCACAGCACGCGATGTGGCTCGCCTCCCAGCTCCAGCCGGACAGCCCCGCCTACCTGGTCCCCGTCCTGCTGCGGCTGAGCGGTCCGCTGGACCGCCCGGCCCTCCTGACCGCACTGCGCGGGCTCGTCGAACGGCACGACGTGCTGCGCGGCGTCGTCGACGCCTCGGGCCCCGCCCCCGTAATGGCCCTGCGCCCGGCCTCGGCCGTACCCCTGGACTTCGTCGACCTCGGCGCCGCCGCGGACCCCGGGGCCGAACTCGACCGGCTCGTCCACGAGCACGTACGGCAGCCGATCGCCCCCGAACGCGAATGCCCGCTCCGCGTCACCTGCTTCCGCCTCGACGAGCAGGAGCACGCCCTCCTGCTGGTCCTCCACCACATGGCGACCGACGCCTGGTCCAACGGCCTCCTGCTCACCGACCTGGCCGCGCTCTACGCCCACGAACTGGGGCAGGGGCCGCCGCCACCACGACCCCCGCAGTACTCCGAGGTGGTCACGCCCGCCTCCGAGGAACTGACCGCCCGCCATCTGCACTGGTGGCAGGAGCGGCTGCGCGACGCGCCCACCGCACTGGACCTGCCCGCCGACCGTCCCGCCCGGCCGTTCCCCTCCGACGCGGGCGACAGCGTCCCCCTCGTCTTCCCCGCCGGACTCGGGGCGCGGCTCGACTCCCTGGCCGCCGACAACGGTGTCACGCTGTTCATGGTGCTTCTCGCCTGCTGGCAGGCGCTGCTGGCCCGGGTGTCCGACAGCGAGGACATCTCCGTCGGGGTACCGGACGGGGGACGGCACACGGCACGCGCCGGACGGGCCGTCGGCCCGTTCGTCAACACGGTCGTGATGCGGACGGTCCTGTCCCCGGCCTGGTCGGGGCGGCGCCTGCTGACCGAGGTGCGCGACGTCGTGCTCGACGCACTGGCCCGGGCGGACGTCCCGTTCGACCGTGTCGTGCACCAGGTGCGCCCCGACCGCGCCTCCGGCACCGGGCCCCTCTTCGAGACGATGGCGAACCTGTACGTCCGGCCCGACCTCACCGGCCTCTTCCCGGGACTGACGACCCGGTTCACCGAGATCGCGACCGGCGCCGTCAAGAGCGAACTGGCCCTGCACTGCTTCCTGGCGGGTGCCGAGGGGCCGCTGAGCGGAGTGCTCCAGTACCGTCGCGAACGCTTCGACCCGGCGACCGCGCGACGGCTGGGCGAGTCCTACCTGCGGCTGCTGACCGGCCTGGTCGACGACCCCGACCACCCCGTGGGCAAACTGCTCCCGACGGACCCGGCGGAGGGAGTGCTGCGCGGGCCGGTACGCACCTACCCCGGCGACTCCGTTCCCGAACTGGTGCGGCGCCGGGCCCGCTCCACGCCCGGACGGACCGCCGTCGTCGCGGAGGACGGCACCCTCACCTACGCGGAACTGGAGGAGCGGGCCGCCCGGGTCGCCGAGGGCCTGCTCGCGGCCGGGGTGCGCGCCGGCGAGCCGGTGGCGGTGCTGGCCGAGCGGGACGTCCACCTGCCCGTGGCCCTGCTGGGCGTACTCGGGGCCGGAGCGGCCTTCGTCCCGCTGGAACCCGCCCATCCCGACGACCGGCTCGCCCGCACCGTGACGGCGTCCGGCGCACGCTTCGTACTGGCCCCGCGGGCCCTGGCCGACCGGGTGCGGGCGGCGCACGTCCTGGTGACGGAGGACCTGGCCGCCCCCGGCACCGCTCCCGCCGACCGGCCCGGCACACGGGCGGAGGTGGCGGAGGACCAGCTCGCCTACCTGATCTTCACCTCCGGAACGACCGGCACCCCCAAGGGCGTCGGCGTGGAGCACCGCTCCCTCACCCACTACCTGCACGCCGCGCTGGAACGGATCGACGGACACGGGCGGTCGTTCGCCCTGCTCTCCACGGCGGCGGCCGACCTCGGATACCTCTCGCTGTTCGGGGCGCTGGTGAGCGGCGGCACGCTGCACCTGGTGGAACGCGAACGGGCCACCGACCCCGAAGGGCTGGCCGACTACTTCGCCACCCACCCGGTGGAAGTCGTCAAGATGGTGCCCAGTCACCTCGAACTCCTCGCCGCCCACGGCGACTTGGCGGCCGTACTGCCGAAACACCTCCTCGTGCTCGCCGGGGAGGCGTGCCCGCCGCAACTCGTCGCCCGCGTCCGCGCGGCCCGCCCCGGCCTGCGGGTGCACAACCACTACGGCCCCACCGAGACGACCGTGTCCGTCCTCGGATGCGAACCCACCGACACCGACACCGACACCGACGACCCCGCGGACACCACCACCGCCTCCTCCACCACCACCGTCTCCGTCACGACCCCTGCCTCCGTGCCGCTCGGCACGCCCTTCCCGAACGCGCTGTGCTACGTCGTCGACCGCGGCGGGCGCCTCGCACCCCCGGGAACCCCCGGGGAACTGTGGATCGCCGGCCCCGGAGTCGCACGCGGCTACGCCGGGAACACCGAAGACACCGCACGGGCCTTCGTCCCGGACCCGGTCGAGGGAACCCGGCGCTGCTACCGCACGGGCGACCGGGTACGCATACGCCCGGACGGACTCCTGGAATTCCTCGGCCGCCTCGACGACCAGGTCAAGGTACGCGGATACCGGGTCGAACCCGGCGAGGTCGCCGCGGCCTGCCGGGCACTGCCCTCCGTGCGCGAGGCGGTCGTGCTCGCCGTCGGGGAGGCACACCGGCGCCGCCTCGTCGCCTGGATCGTCCCGGCGGACGACGGCACCCCGTTCGACATCGCGGCCGTGCGCTCAGCCCTGCGCTCCCAACTGCCCGACCACATGGTCCCATCGGCCCTGGTACCCCTGCCCGGGATACCGCTCACCCCGAACGGCAAGGTGGACCGCGCCGCCCTGCCCGTCCCGCAGGCATCCGGGAAACACAACGGCACACCCCCGCGCAGCGCCGCCGAACAGCGCATCGCGGCGGCCTGGAAAGAGGTACTGGAACTCCCCGACCAGGACCTCGACATCGACGACGACTTCTTCGCACTGGGCGGGGACTCCTTCAGCGCACTGCGCGCCGCCCGGCTGATCGGCCCCGATCTGAGGGTGGTGTCCCTCTTCACCCATCCCACGGTGCGGGAACTGGCGACCCTGCTCGACGACCCCGGGGCCGCCGGCACCGGGCTCCTCCAACGGCTGGCCGGGCCGCCCCCGGGCACGTCCCCGGCGGTGACCCTCGTCTGCCTGCCCTACGGCGGCGGATCCGCGGCCTCGTACCAACCCCTCGCACACGAACTCGCCGCGCGACGGCCGGACGTCCAGGTGCTCGCCGTGGAACTGCCCGGCCACGACCCCGCACGCGCCGACGAGGAACTGAGCCCCCTCACCGAGGTCGTGGCACGCTGCCGGGACGAACTCGCCGGCATCGACACCGGCAGGGTCCTGGTCTACGGGCACTGCGTCGGCACCGCACCCGCGGTCGCGCTCGCCCTCGCACTGGAGGAGGCGGGCGAGGAACTCGCCGGTGTCGTCCTCGGCGCCGCCTTCCCCAGCGCACGGTTCCCCGGCCGGCTGTCCGCCCTCGTCCACCGCTGGTTCCCCGACGACCGGCGCACCTCCGACCGGGCCTACCACGACGTGCTGCGGGCACTCGGCGGGCAGATGGAGGAGGAGACCCGGGACTCGGTGATCCGTGCCGTCCGGCACGACGCACGCCAAGCGGTCGACTGGTTCAGCGCCCGTTCCGAGACCCACGACCCCCGGCGGCTGCGGGCGCCCGTACTGTGCGTCGTCGGCGACCGCGACCGCACCACCGAACTCTTCGAGGAGCGGTACCGCGAGTGGACCGCCGTCGCCGACGACGTCGCCCTCTCCCGCATCCCGCACGCGGGGCACTACTTCCTCAAGCACCAGGCCGGCGAACTCGCCGGGATCATCGAGGAACGACTCTCCGCACCGGCCGCCCCCGAACCCGCCCCGACGGCCTCCGCCTCCGACTTCGTGTCCGCCTCCGTGTCCGCCTCCGACTCCGCACCCGCGGCCGTCCCCGTACCGAAGGCACCGGACAACTCGTCGCAACGACGGGACCTGCGCAGGTTCGGCCTCTTCGCACTCGGCCAGACGGCCTCGATGACCGGCTCGGCGCTCACCTCCTTCGGCCTGGGGGTGTGGGTCTTCCAGAAGACCCACCAGGTGTCCGCCTACTCCATGGTCACCATGCTGGCCATGCTCCCGGCCTTCCTCGCCGCGCCACTGGGCGGCGCCGCCACCGACCGCTGGGACCGCCGCAAGGTCCTGCTGGGCTGCGCCGCCGTCTACGGCGTCACCCTGTCCGGCCTCGTCGCCGCCGCGGCCACCGGGACGCTGCAGGTGTGGCAGGTCGCGGTGTTCGCCGCGCTCACCTCCCTCACCGCGGCGTTCCAACGGCCCGCCTACCTCGCCTCGGTCGCCCAACTGGTGCCCAAGCCCTACCTCGCCCAGGCCAACGGCGTGGTGCAACTGGGCACCGCCCTCAGCACACTGATCGCGCCGGTGCTCGGCGGAGCGCTGATCAGCCTCACCGGACTGGCCGGGGTGATCTGCCTCGACCTCGTCGCCGTCCTCGCGGGCGGGGCCGTCCTGCTCGTCATCCGCTTCCCGGACCGCCTCTTCCGCAGACGTCAGGAGGGCTTCCTGTCCTCGATCACCGGGGGCTGGCGCTTCCTGGCACGACGGCCACCCATGGTGGCGATGGTGCTCTTCTTCATCGTCGTCAACTACATCATCGCCACCACCACGGTGCTGACGGCTCCGCTCGTCCTCTCCACGAGCAGCCCGGCCGTCCTCGGCACGGTCACCGCGGCGGGCGGCCTCGGCGCCGCGGTCGGCGGCCTGGCCATGGCCTTCTGGGGCGGCACCCGGCGCCGGGCCGACGGCATGATCGGCATGACGATCGGGATGGGCCTGGCCACCGCGCTGATCGGGCTGCGGCCGGAACCCGTCCTCATGGGCGTGGGCCTGTTCCTGTGGTGGGTGTGCAACGCCCTCCTCAACGCACACTGGCTCGCCATCCTCCAGGCCAAGGTGGGCCTGGAACTGCAGGGCAGGGTCGTGGCCACCAACCAGATGCTCGCCACCGGGCTGATGCCGCTCGGCTTCCTGCTCACCCCCCTCCTGCTGAACCACTTCTTCGACCCCCTCGTCGGGCAGGAACCGTTCCTCCGGATCGCGGGCGGCACGGGTCCGGGCCGGGACATGGGACTGCTCATGATCACCGGCGGACTCCTGCTCGCGGTGTGGGGCGTCCTCGGCCTGCGGTACCGCCCCCTGCGCCACATCGAGAGCCGGCTCCCCGACATCTCGACGGCGGAGGTCGTGGCGGACGACCTCGACACGCTCCAGGACGAGGCGGACACCCTGCTGCGCCGGAGCGCCACCCGCACCTGACGCCGCTCGGGCCACGCCGCCACCGGGGCCCGGACGCGTACGGACACGTACCCGACCCGCGCCCGCACCCTCGCCACGACGTACCCACCGGAACCAGAAAGACGTGGACATGAACCAACTCCTGCACGGCGACGACGCCCTGGTCGCGTCGCCGCTCTTCACCACCACACTCTCGTTGCCCGGCTGCGAGGCCGACGCCTGGGTCGTCGTGGACAGCACCGTACGGGGCCTCGCCATGGGCGGAACCCGCCTCACCGGGACCGTCGACGAACTCGAACTGGCAGCCCTGGCAAGGGCGATGACCCACAAACTCGCACTTGTCGGCCTGCCGATCGGCGGTGCCAAGGCGGGCATCCGCCCCCGCTCCGCCATCACGGACCGCGACCGGCTGATGCGCACCTTCGGCCGGGTCGGCCGCCCGCTCCTGCACGGCGGTGTGTACCTGGGCTGCGACCAGGGCACGACGCCGGCGGACCGCGACACGTTCTTCGCCGCGGCCGACTACGACCTCACCGAAGTACCCGGGGCCACCCGGCTGGACGTGCCCTGGGAGCAGTTCTACCGGTCCATGTCCGACATCACGGGCTTCGGCGTCGCGACGGCGGCCCTGAGCACCCTGGAGACACAACGGGTCACCGCACCCCAGCGCGTGGCGGTGCAGGGCTTCGGAGCGGTGGGCCGGGCCGCGGCACTGCACCTCGAACGCGCGGGCCACCGCATCGTGGCCGTCGCCGATGTCCTGGGCACCCTGACCGACCCGGCCGGCCTGAGCACGGAAGGGCTGATCGCGGCGACCTCCGCCGACGGCACCGTCGACCGTTCGCTGCTCCCGGCCCGGGTGCGGTCCCTGGGCCCGGACCGGGCCTGGCTGACCGCCGACGCGGACGTCCTCGTCCTCGCGGCCGGGGCCGACGCGATCGACCCCGGCTCGGTCCCGGACGTGCGCGCCCGCGTCGTCGTCGAGGGCGGCAACCTCAGCTGCGGCCCCACCACGCGCCGCCTCCTGCGCGAGGCGGGCCACACGGTGCTGCCGGACGTGGTGGTGAACGTCGGCGGAGCAGCCCTGACCGGGGCGATCCTGACCGGGGTGGCCCCGTCCGGACTGTCCGCGCCCCGCCTCGCGGACTGGCTGCGCGCCTGGATCGCGGACAGGATCAGGCGCAACTGCGCCCTCGTGACCGAGCTGACCGGCCAAGGCAGCCCCGACCCCGTGGCGGAACTCCTCGCACACCGGGCGGTGCACCGGTGAGGACGTCCGCCTGGCACGACCCGCGTGTCCTCGTCGCACACACGGCGATGGCCGAAGAACTGCTGCCCCACCTGGAACCACTGGTCACGGCGGTGCGGGCCGCCTCCCTCCCCGACCTGTCGCAGAGCGAACTCGCCGAGGTCGAGGTGCTGATCGGCCACCACTTCCCCGAGCGCTCCCTCGCCCTGCTCCCCGGCCTCCGATGGCTGCACCTCACCGGCACCGGAACCGACCACCTCCCCGCCGCCGGACTCGCCCCCGGGACGCTGGTGACCAACTCGGCGCGCGTCCCCGTCGAATCCGTCGCGGAGTACGCGCTGTCCGCACTGCTCATGCTGCTCAAGGAGTTCCCGACCCTGTCGGCACGCCCCCAACGACGTGCCTGGCACATGTCCACCGCCACGATGCTGTGCGGATCGACCGTCCTGGTCGTGGGAGCCGGAAGGATCGGCCGGGCCGTGATCCGCAAGGTCACCGCACTGGGCGCCCGGTGCGTCGCCGTCACCCGCACCGGGGAGCGGAGCGTGCCGGGGGCGGACCGCACCGTGGGCGCCGACCGCCTGGCCGAGGCCGCCGCCACCGCCGACCACGTGGTCTGCTGCCTGCCGGCCACCGCCGGAACCCACCACCTCGTCGGCGCCGACGTACTCGCCGCCCTGCCGGCCGGAGCGGTACTGGTCAACGTCGGCCGGGCCGCCACGGTGGACGACGAGGCCCTGCACGAGGCGCTGGAGACCGGAGCACTGCGCGGAGCGCTGCTCGACGTCCACGACATCGAGCCCCTCCCCGCCGACGACCCCCGATGGCGGACACCGGGTCTGGTGATCTCCCCGCACTGCGCCTTCGCCTTCCCCGGCGAACCCGCCGCCGTGGGCCGGGCGTTCCAGGACAACCTCACCGACCTGCGCGCCGGCCGAACGGCCCGGGACGCCGTCACGGTCGGAACACAACGCGGCTGAACACGAAGGCGGGTCCGGTCCCTCCCGGGCACCGGGCCCGCCTCCCCGGGTTTCGGTCCCGCCTCCCCGGGTTTCGGGCAGTCGACGAGTACGGCTTCGAACCGGATCCGGCCGCTCGGACCGGGCACGCCCGGCACGTGGCCGACGACCACGACGACCACGGGTACCGACTGCTGCCCCGTACCGCCCCCGCTACCGCCGCGGGTGCGACTTCTGGAAGCGCTCGGACTTGGCGCGGTTGCCGCAGACCTCCATCGAGCACCAGCGGCGGGAGCCGTTCTTGCTGACGTCGTAGAACCACAGGACGCACTCGGGGTGCGCGCAGCGGCGGACGCGGTCGGGCCGTTCGGCGAGCAGGCGGACCAGGTCGGCGGCGGCGGTCCAGGCGGGCAGCCGGGCCGGGTCGTCCACGACGGTGGCGACCAGCGGCGCTCCGCCGCGCAGTCCGGGCCGGTGGAAGCCGTGGGCGAGGACGCGGTTGAGCGGGCCGTCGTCGCCGTCCTCCAGCGCGGCGCGCAGTGCGGACCGGGCCTGAAGCAGTGCGTCGCGGACGGCGGCGGTGTCGGCGGCGGTGCCGGACATGTCGTGGTCGGCGAGCCAGTTCTCCAGGCCGTCGGGCTCGTCGAACTGGTCGAGGCGGCGGCCGTGGTCCACCCAGACGGAGTTGACCAGGTCCAGGGCCATGGGCTCGCCGATGAGCGGGCGTGTCATGCCGCACAGTCTACTCAACCGGTAAAACGCACTTGACCGGTTGACCGTGACCGTCCTACGGTGATCCCGCCGTCAACCGGCTAAACGAATTTAGATGGTTGGAGAAGGTCATGACCGCAGTGCGCCACCACACCGCCCGGATCGACGGGCTCGACGTCTTCTACCGCGAGGCCGGCGACCCGGCCGCGCCCACGCTCGTCCTGCTGCACGGCTTCCCGACGTCCTCGGTGATCTACCGGGACCTGATGGCCGACCTGTCCGACGAGTTCCACCTGATCGCGCCGGACTACCCCGGCTTCGGCCTCAGCTCCGCGCCGCCCGCCGACGAGTGGGACTACACCTTCGACCACCTGGCGGACACGGTGGACGCGCTGCTGGAGGAGCTGGGCATCACCCGGTACGCGCTCCACGTCCACGACTACGGCGCGCCCGTCGGATTCCGCCTGGCGCTGCGCCACCCCGAGCGGATCACCGGCATCGTCACGCAGAACGGCAACGCCTACGAGGACGGCCTGACACCGTTCTGGAAGTCGATCCGCGACTACTGGGCCGACCCGTCCGCCGGGAACCGCGACGCGCTGCGCGGCCTGTTCGCCGCCGAGGCCACGCACTGGCAGTACACCCACGGCGTCCCGGACACCACGCTGGTGGACCCGTCGCAGGCGCTGCACGACCAGGCGCTGCTGGACCGGCCCGGCAACGACGAGATCCAGCTCGACCTGTTCCTGGACTACGGCACCAACCCGCCGCGCTACGCCGAATGGCAGCAGTACCTGCGCACCCACCGGCCGCCGCTGCTGGCGGTCTGGGGCCGCGGCGACGACATCTTCGGCCCGGACGGCGCCCGCGCGTTCGCCCGCGATCTGCCCGACGCCCGGATCCACCTGCTCGACGCGGGCCACTTCCCGTTCACCACCCAGCGGATGCGGAGCGCGGCACTGATCCGGGACTTCCTGCGCGGCCTGCCCGACTGAACAGGGGGACCGGCCCGCACCATCCGGTGCGCCGCCGTTGATGTCGGAGCTCTCCGCTACGGTGAACCGGTCCACGGAGTTTCCCGCGTCCGGCGCGGCAGGAGAATGGTGATCTCTGGTGAAGGCCATGGAGCACGCCCACTTCGGGCGTGTGGAAACAAGTGCGCTGGACGGCACGGACGTCGTCTGGGAAAGCACTTCACGACTCGGGGACGACGAGGTCGAGGTCCGGCTGTGGGCCGGACCGTCCGACCAGCCGGACACCGAGGAGCTGGACGCGCTTGCCGCACGCCTCTCCGACCTGCCGGCCCTCGACACGACGGCCCGCACGGCGCTGTGCGCGTACCTGCGCGAGGACCGCTCCTTCATCGACCACCACATCGAGGAGCTCGAGGACAGCGAGACGGTTGTCCGCCTGGTACGGGACGCGGCCGGCGAAGAGGTCGGAGCCGACTCCTTCGTCGCCGCCATGCGTCTGAGCGGCGTCGGCCTGTGGCTGAGCGGTGTGTCCGACGGGTCTCCCGTCATCCTGGACTACGTTTTCGATCCCGATCTCAGCGATCAGATACTCGCCGTCAAGCTGACCCGGGACGGAGCGGTGGTTTCCGTCGACTGGGAGAGCTGACGACTCCACCGCCGCCCGGACGCAGTACCGGGGGACCCGGGCCACGACCACGACGAGTACCGCTGTCCGGTCCGGGGCCCCGGTGCAAAGCCGCGTTCGATGCCGCGGCGGGCGAACAGCGGCTTCACACCGAGGCCCCGGACCGGGCAGCCGACGCCGGTCGGTGAGGCGCGCGTTCGCCCGCCTCACCGGCTCCCGCCGACTGCGCTCCGTGTTCGGCGGTGCCGTGGGCCGACCGCTCGCCGCGAGTCGGTTGAGAACCCCCGCCGGGGTGAAGCCCAAGCCGACGAGGCGCGGTCCGCCCCAGCTGACGCCGACCATGTGTCCCGCGGGCGCCACTGCCGCAGTTCGGCGCTGGCGTGCTCGACTTCGCGGCCACACTTGAAGACCCCGTGCGGCCGCTGCCACGTCACGGCCGCGGAAGACGCTCTCGCCGACCGGGTCGAGGCCGTCGTGCCGTCGCAGGTCGGGCTTCCACCGCGATGCCGGCCATCGCCCCCGGCGGGCGCACCATGAAGACGTCGATCGGATCCTGGGCCTCCACGACGAATCCATGGCGCTCGTAGAGCCGACGGGCAGCACTGCCCTGCAGGACGTTCAGGCCCACGGTCATGCCCTGCGCGTCGGTCCGCTCCAGCACCGTGCGCAGCACAGCGGACCCGAGCCCTCGGCCCTGACGGTGCGGAGCGAGGTAGAAGTGCTCCAGCCACTGCCTGCCTCCGGCAGGCCGGACCGTGACGCATCCTGCGAGTTCACGGTCGATCACGACGACCGACGTGTGCTGTGCGGAGAAGGAATCCCGCAGCCGCTGCCGTACCCGGTGCTCGTCGTAACGCCCGAGGCGCTCCAAGTCCGCACGCATGACCGTGGCCCGCAACTCCGCGATCACCTCGATGTCCGCTGCCACCGCAGAACGCAGCACCCAGCCCGCGGCGCGCGCCGACATGCTTTTTGCAGGCACCGCCGCGTCCGATCGCGTCCCGCTCCCCATCACCCCGGCATCCATGGCCGGAGTATCTCAGTCCGCCTGCCCTGAACAGCAGGATGCGCAACCGAACCCGACCTGCCCAATCCCGCCGTTCCCTCGGGCTCGCACCATCTCGCAAGGGCTGTCCCGCCACTTGTCCCGTCAGCGGTCACGGGAGGGACAACCGGAGACGGAAGCGCCGCGCCCCGCTCGATCGCGGCAGGTGCCGTCGGCCTCACCCCGGAAAGCCGACGTCGGTCCCGTCGTGAGCCGCGGGCGCCGCGTCCTTCCGCCGGCCGTCGGCGGGCCCGGCGTCGCGCAGGCCGAGGGCGGAGACCGCCGCCCCCAGCAGCACCATGACCACCGGGACGACGAGCGCGGTGCGGTAAGCGTCCAGCACCGCACCCGGTGAGCCATCGGCGCCGGCCGAGGCGATTCCGTACACGGCGGTCACCGCGGAGATCCCGACCGCCGAGCCGAACTGGGTGCACGTGTACAGCAGCCCACCCGCCAGGCCCTGCTCCTCCGCGGCCACACTGTCGGTCGCCGCGATGGTGAGCGGACCGTAGGCGAGGGCGAAGGCGATGCCCGCGATGGTCAGACTGGGGAACATCGCCGCGTACGACCAGTCCATCCCGACCGGCAGGAAGAGCCCGTAGGCCACGATCGCCAGCAGGAAACCGCCGAGGACCACCCGGCCGTTGCCGTAGCGACTCACCAGGCGCGGGGTGAGGGTGGGCGCCAGGACGGCGTCGCAGCCCATGACGATCAGCGCGATCGCGGCCTGCGGGGAGGACCAGCCGCGCAACTCCTGCAGGTAGAGCGTGACGATGAACTGGAAGCCGAAGAACGCGCCCAGGAAGAGC
Organism: Streptomyces sp. NPDC006435; assembly: GCF_040612315.1. Taxonomy (NCBI): domain Bacteria; kingdom Bacillati; phylum Actinomycetota; class Actinomycetes; order Kitasatosporales; family Streptomycetaceae; genus Streptomyces; species Streptomyces sp. NPDC006435. The sequence continues at coordinate 30,865 of NZ_JBEXPY010000024.1, read as the reverse complement.
AGCGCGGCGAGGTCGGCCCGCACCATCGCGGCCTTGCGGAAGATCTCCGGCCGGACGAGCGGCGCCTGGCTGCGCCGTTCGATCAGGATGAACACCACCACCAGCGCCGGCCCGGCGACGAGCGCGCCGAGGGGCGGCCCGAGCCCTCCGCCGCGGTGCTCGAGCCGGATGATGCCGTAGGCGAGCAGCAGCATCGCGGCGGCTGCGGTGGCCGCACCGGCCAGGTCGAATCCGCGCCGCGCGGGCTCGGGGCGGGTCTCGGGCGGCAGCAGTTCGAGTGCCGCGAGCAGTATGGCGCCGGCCAGGAACACCGGGGCGAAGAACACCCAGCGCCAGCCGAGTCCGGTCAGCAGGCCGCCGATGACGAGGCCCAGCGAGAAGCCGCCGGCACCGACACCGGCGAAGACCAGCAGGGCCTTGTCGCGCCGTGGTCCTTCCGGATACGAGGTCGTGATGATCGACATGGCGGCGGGGGTCATGAAGGCCGCCGCCACACCGGTGACGAACCGGGCCACGACCAGCATCCAGCCGTCGACCGCGAAGCCGCCCAGCATGGAGAAGACCATGAAGACGCCCAGCCAGGTGAGGAACATCCGCCGTCGGCCCAGCAGATCGGCGGCGCGACCGCCGAGCAGGGTGAAACCGGCGTAGCCGAGCACGTAGCCGCTCATCACCCACGCCGCGGTGCCGGTGGTCAGGCCGAGGTCGGCGCGGATGGAGGGGACGGCGACGGCCAGCATGGCGACATCGCTGCCCTCAAGGAAGATCGTTCCGCACAGGACGAGCAGCAGGGCCCGGGTCCGTCCGCTCTCGCGGACCGCAGGGGCGGTGGGCACGGATGCGTCTCTCACCCGTCGAGGCCCTCGGCCACCGGTGGTTCATCGGCGACGGACGCCGCCCATCGCGCAAACTGCACGGGCCCGGTCACGTCGCCCGCACCCGCACGTCGAACCATCAGTTCCGGAGCCCCCACGATCGCCATGGCCGCGACCGTACCGAGCAGCCTGCAACCGGGTCACACCTTTTATCCGCAGCCGGAGGCCGGAGCGGGTTCCCGGCGCAGAAGCCAAGGGCTGTTCCACGAGTGATCGCAGGCACGTGTTCCTCAGCCGGCCGGGCTGATTGACGGCTTCCGGCGCGGGTTCCCGCCGCGGCACGCTGCGTACGGTGCATCGACCGCAGATGGAAGACGGTCACGACAACGGGCGCACGACCGCCCTGGCGAGGCCCTCTGCGAAGGCGCGCGGTGCCGCCGGGGCGTCCACACCGTGGGCGTAGTAGCGCAGGAACGCCTCCTGAAAGCACGCGCCCACCAACAGGCTCGCGGACGCGTCCGTATCGGCGTCCGGGGCGATGCGGCCGAGGGCCCGCTCGGCCCGCAGGCAGCCGGCGAAGCCGGCGACCGCCCGTTCCGGCCTGTGCACCTGGGCTGGACGGTGTGGTCCGTCCGGCCGGCCAGCGCATGACATCCTGGCCCAGTGCTCCTGAACGATCTCTCCAGCAGTGTCGACCTCCGCCCGGTGCGCTATCAGTTCGCCACCGTCCGGGGCGACTCGTACGACGACAACTGGCTGGTCATTGATGGCACGGTGACGACTCCCGAGGGCAGCTGGTCCTTCGCCGATCCGTGTCTGCTCACCAATGAGGCCCGCCAGGTGTCCACGTGGCTGCGCGCGGTGGCCGCGGGGACGGTGGGCGTCACCGAACCTGATGCCGAAGGTGAGCTGTCGCCGGACACGTGGTTCATCGAGCCGGTCGTGGCTTTCAGCCTCGCCGATCGAAGCGAGGGCGGGACCGCGGTGATTCGCATTCATCTGTCCTTGGAGGCGGCACCGCCGTGGCAACAGGGTGATGGCGGAGCTGACATCTACCAGTACGTCGTGGAGGTAAGGACGGACACCGCGGCGCTGCTTCACGCGGCTGACCGGTGGGACCTCGCTCTGGCTTCCTTCCCGCCCCGCTGATCACCGTTCATGTGCGACAACCCGGCTTGCGTTGCTCACGAGATCCGTCTCGGTCGGGGCAGCCACCTGGCACTCCCGGTTCAACCGATTCCTGCTCGCAGTGGCCGAGCGGTCTTGCACGATCCGGTGCGTGTTGGATCCAGAGTTACTGGAACGGATCACCGCGCGGCGCACGGAACTGGACGAACTCGAGGAGCAGCCGGCCGAACAGCTGGCGGAAGTGCGGACTGAGCGGGATGAACCCGCCATCGCCGAACGTGTCCTTGAACGGATGACTGGGCAGATCGCCGAGGAACGCGCCCAGGCCGGGCCGGTGTCCGGGCAGGTCGTGCGGGTCGGGGCGGGTCGGGGCGAGGTGGTGGAGGCGGGCGATGCCGAGCACGGACTGACGGACCGGCGGACCTGCGCCCTGCATGCCCGGAGATGTACGGCCCCGGGGTCAGTAGAGCCAACGGTCCAGGAGCCCCGGCCGGAGGAACCGTTCGTAGCCGTTGAAGGACGCCGGGTCGATCCTCTTCAACTCCTCGGCCAGTTGGTCCAGTTCGGCGAAAGCCAGTTCTTCCTCCTCCTCGGAGAAGTACTCCTCGGGTCCGTCCGGCTCGCCGAGAAGCTCCGATGCCGTGACGCGGCTGCCGTAATGGTGGAGGGCGTCGAGCCACACGCCGACACCCGAGTTGGCGAACCACGCCTCCCCGTCCGGCATGACGAAGTGGACCGCCCCGGTCCCGGGCTCGGCACCGAACCACGACCGCTCGGCCGGCGTACCGGAGCCGGTGTCCTCCGTGAGGCGGTAGAGCGGACCACGGGACGTGCGCAGGACCGGATCGGCCTCGCTCTGCACCACGACTCGCCCGATGAGGCGCGGAGTCACCGGGATGCCCACCTCGACGAGTCGTGCCTTCATGAAGCCCGGGATCCGCCAGCCGGCCACGACGTCCCGCCCGGCTCGCGTGACACGCCCCGGACCGGCCCACTCGGTCAGTCGGTCGTACGTCACCATCGAACGGTCCTCTTCCGTCGGCTGCTGTCCCGGCCCTACCGAGCCGACATCGGGCCAAGGCATGGCCGCACTTGCGGGACGGCCGTCGGAGGCCGTCTCATCCGGCACGACAGTCACTTGGAAAAACCAAGCACCACGGGATACGCTGCCGCACCATGATCACCAGCGGTGGAAACAACGGGTACGAGCTCTCGACGGACCCGGATCGCCTCGACGTGGAACTGGTGCACCGTTGGCTCTCGACGGACGCGTTCTGGGCCCTGGGGCGCACCCGGAGGACCGTCGAGGAGTCGATGCGCGGCTCGCTGAACTTCGCCGTCCACGATGCCGACGGCGACCAGGTCGCCTACGCCCGCGTGGTCACCGACCGGGCCACCTTCGCCTGGCTCTGCGACGTTTACGTCGCCCCCGCCCACCGCGGCAAGGGGCTCGGGACGTGGCTCGCGACAGCGGTTCGCGACCACCTTGCCCCCTATCGGCTCAAGCGCGTTCTCCTGTCGACCCTCGACGCGCACGAGGTCTACGCGAAGGCCGGGTTCACCCCCGTACCGAACCCGGAGAGCTTCATGATCCTGAGTGCCGAGGAGTGAGGGGCGCGGACGGCCCACGGCAGCGGATGGGGGTGCGGGCGATGCGGTGCAGGACGCCGCGCCGGGACAGCCGTTTCCGGGCAACCTCAAGGCGCGTCCGTCCACCCCGTCGCAGAGCGCGGGGCGAGGGAACGAAGCGCGGGGCGAGGGGCCGGGGGCGAAACACGGGGCGAGGAGCCTCGCGGTGGGCCAGCCGATATTCACCCCCGCGCTTGCGGGAGACGGACGCGTGCGACGATCGTGGTGCGGAACGGCTGGAGCGATGCCGGTCTTTCCCGGGAGCGGAGTCAGGGTGCAGGACGACGAGATACGCGCGAGTTTCGACGGCCGCGCCCGCGTCGAGTTGCGGATCGGTCTTGTCACCGCCGCGAGCCGGCGCCGGATCGAGGAGATCGCCCACGCGCTCGGCTACCGGCTGATCACGGCGGAGAACCTCGCCGAGCTCGGTACCCGGCTCGTCCACGAACGCGACGACGGCCCGATCGCACGCCGTCGCGCCGAGCTGACCATTGCCCGGTTGCGGGCGGGCGGTCCGCTGCTGCCTGCGGTGGAGCCGCCGCCACCCCCGCCACCGGGCCCGCCGCCCCCGGCCCCGTCGCAGGCCCGGCCCCGACGGCCCGACCGTCCTCGGTGGGGCCCGCCGCCACCGCCGCCACTGCCCGCAACCGAGGCCCCGGCCCGACCGCGGTTCCCGCCCCCGCCGTCGGTCCCTCCGCCACCGGGCCCACCACCTCGGCCGCCCGTACCCCCGACTTCCTGACGGCGCTCGCCCGTGTCCCGGGCCCGCACGGCACCGACTCGCTCAACGGTGTGGCCGGTGTGATCGCGGCGTAGGAGCAGTCCCGGACAGCTCCGTGCTCCGGACCGAGCTCTTGCGCCTTCGGGAGCCGGTGACGGTTCTGCGGTGCCAGGGTGCGGACGCGGTCCGCAAGGGCCGGGCGCGGAGCCTCGTCCACGACCGGTCACAGGCCGTCCGACAGGTTCTCAGGCGGCGCGCGACACCCATCGCCGGTCCGCCAGCACGAAGCCGAGAGCGCAGACCAGCGCGCAGCCCGCGCTCACCACCGGACGCGCCGGAACGTGCAGGGCGGTGACGGAGAACACCGAAGCGCCGAGCCAGCCCGTTGCCGCGCCCATGCACAGGACGGACAGGCGGTCGAACCGGGCGGGCCGACGGACCCTTCCGTCCACCCGTCGCCAGCGCATCAACTGAACGGGCAGCAGCAGGGCGAGCACGGACAGCCAGGTGATCAATGGCGCGTGCAGCGAACCCGGCAACGGCAACGTGTAGGAGAGGGACTGCACTGCGGCCAGTGCCGTGAGCAGCGACCCGAGCACCGCCCCCTGCACGACGGTCGTGCGTTGTTGGAGCAGCGCCAGTCGCTGCCGCACGATCGACTCGGTCGTCCGGGAGATCTCGTCGGCCTCGCGCTTGACGGATTCGGCATGAGCGATGTCGTCGTCGATCAGGGCGAGGAGCGAGCGGGCCAGGTCCTGGTCCGGGTCGGCGCCCGCTCCGGTGGGAGGCGGCAGCAGCTCCGCCAGGGAATCCGAGGTGATCCGTACCGACTGACGCATGTCGCGGAGGTCCCTCAGCGATTGGTTGAGCCCTTGGTCGCCGACGTACAGAGCGGCGATGGACGCATCCGCGGCGATCAGCTCGTCCGGCCCGGAACCGGTGGCCAGTACGCTGCCGCACAGCCCGGCCAACCGTTCCGACGCGGCCGAGAGACGCTCGCACAGGGAGTGGAGGGCCGGCTGGTGCGTGCGGTGCACGGATGCGTGGTGCCGCAGCCTGGCCGTCCCCTCCAGGCAGCGGAGGAAGGGCGCGACAGTACCCGAGGGACCGATGTGCCACAGCCAGGCATCGAATTCCGCCTCGCGCGACACCGGCCCCACCACCACGGCCGTACCGACCCGCCCCGGCCCCGCGGAGCGCGTGAACCGGACCAGGTACCCGCCGGGCGAGCGCCGCCAACTCCCCTCGGGCAGCGCAGGTGTTCCGGCCACCGGCACCGAGGCGAGCAGGCGGTTCAGCCGACCTGTGCCGGGCGGTGTCCGCCCGCTGTCGAGCACGCGGTGGACGTACGTGGTCGAGGAACCCAGCCGCTCGGGCAATGGTGCCACCCCGTCCCAGCGGTGGCGCAGATCCCCCCAGGAGACGCCGGGGCCCGGGAACAGCACGACCGTGATGCCGACGGCGTCGCCACGACGGTACGCGAAAGCCTGCGCGGGCGACGCCCCCGTGCACTGGCCCGCCGCGAGCAACGTGTGGCCGACGGAGCTGCCCGTCGCGGTCGGCGGTGCCAGGGCGGGCGGTCGGGAGGGGCCGAAGCCGGGGACCGGATCGGTCACGCCCAACCGGTTGCCCAGCCGTTCCCACAATCGGCGCACGGAGAAGTGGCCGTCCTCCTCGTCCCGCACCGCTGCGGCCAGCGGAACGAAGACGTGGACGATCAGGGCACGGCCCTCGAAGCGGCTACGTGGCATGGCCGTTCGGCGACTCGGCGGAATCGGCCGGAACCGGGGCGTCCTCGTCGTCCGCGGCAACTACCCGGATACGGCTCACGAGCCGCTCGACCCGGTCGGCGAGTCCGGTCGGCGGCGGGACCGCATCGGCCCCGCCGAGCATCCGCATGCGCTTCGACTGCAGGGAGTCCTCCAACGCGTACAACGCGCGCCGCAGGGTGGCGGTGTCCCCGGTGTCCAGGGCGGCGTCCACCTCGTCGAGGGCCAGCCCCACCCGGACCCAGACGTGAGGACCCACCGACTCGATCGCACCCACGGCGGCCAGCAGCGGGCCCGCTTCCTCCAAGGCGTCCAACCAGCCGTTCACGCAACTCCCAGTCATTCTTCCGAACCGTAACGGCATGCCATCATAAGGAAGTCACGGCCGATCGTGCACTCATCCACCAGTGACGGGAAACGTTCATGACGGGCTCGGCGGACACCCCGATGACGATACGTCAGATGTTCGAGGCCGGCCTTGTGAACTACCGCGACTGGCAGGACCACCAGGACCCCGAAGCGTTGTGGACCTCGCTGCGGATGTGGTCGACACTCAACGAGGTCGTACCGAGCGGATCGGACCTCCGCCCCCCGCTCCTCACCGAGTTCGGCCGGGCGCTGCGCGGTTGGGCCCGGCTCACCGGCGACCGGAAATGGCTCGACCTCGCGGTGGAGGCGAGCGCCGACGCGGTGCGGGAGGGCGAGGAACGGAACCACCCCTACCTGAACGAGCAACTGTCCAACCTGGCCCTCGCTCTCTGGGAGAGGTTCCAGGTCGCCGGCCGCATGTCCGACGTGGAGGAGGCGATCACCGCGGCCCGGCGCAGCATCACCCTCACCGCCCCCGATTCGGAGCGGCGCCCCGGCCGCCTCGACAACCTCGCCCAGATGCTCCTGCACCGTTTCGACCACACCGGGTCGGCCGCGCACCACGCGGAGGCGTTCGCCGCGACCCGTGACGCCGCCGCAGCCATGCCACCGGGGCACCCGCAGGCCGACGTGACCTACTTCCATCTCGGCGAACTCGCGAGGGCCAACTACGGAAAGACGCACGACCCCGGCGATCTCGACCTGTCGATCGAGGCGGCCCGCCACGTGATCGGCCTGACCCGCCCGGAAAACCCCCGCCATCCTCTGGCCTGGGCGGGACTGGCCGGGTCGCTGCTGATCAGGCTGCAGCTGCAGCGGCGCTCCGGGGACGTCGTCCCGGCAAACGACATGGACGACGCGGTCCGGGCGGCACGCCGAGCCGTCGAACTGGGTGCCTCCGATGACCCGGAGTCCGGAAGCTGCCGGCTGCTGCTCGCCCGGAGCCTGCACTTCCGCGCCGAACCCACCCTGGCCCGAGCGGACCTGGACGAGGCGACAGCCCTGTACGAGCAGCTTCTGGTGGAGTCCTCCGGGACCGGCCGGGAGGCATCGGTACGGGTGGAGCTCGCCACGTGCCTCGCACTGCGCCACCACCGGACCGGTGACATCCATGACGCCCGGGCCGCCGTCGACCTCCTCCGACGAGCCGTCCAGGACTTGGCCGGCACGGACGAACGGATGAACGCACTGCTGCTCCTCGGACCGATCCTCTACACGCTCTACGACGACCACACCGGGAACGTCACGGATCTCGACGAGGCGATCAGGGCCGTGCGGCGGAGCGAGGCACTGAGCGGCGGCGGCGCGGAGGGCAGCTTCGCCCAGGCGATGCTCGGCGAGCTGTTGTGCCGCCGTTTCGACGACTTCGGGGACCGCGACGACCTGGACGGGGCGGTGAAGGCATGTCTCCGGGCCGAGCGGGACGCACCCACCGGGAGTTTCCACCGCTCGTTCGTCCTGCGCGCGATGGGTATCGTTCTGCGGACACGCGCCCTGTACACGGGTGACCGGGCAGATTTCGACAGCGCCGTCGACGCCACCACCGAATGCGTGGCGATCACGCCCGGCGAGGGCCGGGAGAGCGCCACCGCACTGATCGGTCTGGGCAGCGCACTGCACGCCAGGTACGAGCACTGCGGAGGTCTTGAGGATCTGCAGGCCGCGGTGGACGCCAAACGCGAGGCAGTGCGGATGAGCGGGGACCACACGGCGCTCCGGGCCATGTGCCTGAACGGACTCGGATTCGCTCTGCAGGCCCGGTTCGAGCGCACCGGGGACGGCACCGACCTGGCGGCCGCGGTGGACGCCTGCGACGAGGCGGTGCGGACCGTCCCGCCCGACCACCCCCTTCAGGACCGGTATCTGGCCAATCTGAGCCTGGCGCTGCTGAGCGCCCACCGGCACCGCCGGCGACCCGGTGATCTGGACCGGGCCGTCGAGGCCGCCCGGCTCGCGATCGCCGCGACCCCGCCCGGTTCGCACCGGCGGTCGATGAACCTGTCCAACCTCGGGATCGCCCTGTCGAACCGCTTCGACGAGGCGGAGGACGAGGAGGACCTGAACACCGCGATCCGGACCATGAGGGAGGCGTCGGAGGCGGCCTCGAACGACCACCCCGACCAGGTGAAGTTCCTGTCGAACCTGACCGGGATGCTCCGCCGCCGTTCCCGGTTCCCCGGCCGGGAGGACGACCTGCGCGAGGCACTGGACCGGGGCCGCGACGCGGTCGCGCGCTGCCCCGCCGACCATGCGAGCAGGGCCGGGTGCCTGTTCGACCTGGGGCACACGCTTCGCGAGGCGGGACTGCCGGACGAGGCGTCGGACGCCTTCCGCGAGGCCGCCGGGCTTCTCACCGGACCGATGTCGGTACGGCTGGGGGCAGCCCTGCGCTGGGGCGGGCTCGCCGCGGCGGACCGGCGGTGGACCGAGGCCCGGCAGGGCTACGGATATGCCGTGGAACTGCTGCCCCAGGCGGCCTGGCACGGTCTGGACCGGGACGACCGGGCCCAGTTCCTGGCTGATGCCAACGGCCTCGCCCCGGACGCCGCAGCCGTCGCCATCGAGCAGGGCGACCTCGTCTCCGCGGTGGAACTGCTGGAACTGGGGCGTGGCGTCCTGCTGGCCCAGTCCCTCGACGCCCGCACCGAACTCGACGAACTCCGGGAACTGGACGCCGATCTCGCCGACCGCATGGAGGAGGTCCGGCATCTGCTCGACCGGACGAGCACGGCCACCGACATGCGGGAGGCGCCCGCGGCCGGGCCGGCACCGGGAACGCAGGGGAGACGTGAAGCCGCCGCGGAATGGGACCGCCTGCTGGTACGGGCCAGGGCGCTGATCCCGGAGTTCCTGCTGCCACCTCCCTACCACCGTCTGCGGGAGGCCGCGTGCGACGGCCCGGTCGTGATCGTCAACATCGGACGACACCGCTGCGACGCCCTGATCGTGACCGCCGATGAGGAAGCGCCACCCCGGCTCGTCCCGCTGAAGAGGGTCACGCGCGAAGCGGTCAACAGCCGGGCCCGGGAACTGATCGACGTCTTCAGAAGCGACACGGACACCACCGCGCAGGAGCAGAACGAGGTCCTGGGAGCGGTTCTCGCATGGCTCTGGACGGACATCGCCGAGCCGGTCCTCACCGCGCTCGACTGGCCGGCACACCCGGAGCAAGGACGGGAACCCCGCCTGTGGTGGTGCCCGACCGGCGCACTCACCCTGCTCCCGCTGCATGCCGCAGGTGAGTACCCGACTGCCGGGGGCGGCCGGACCGGCCCTGCCCCGGAGGCATCCAGCCTTCTCGACCGTGCCGTCTGCTCGTACGCCCCGACCCTGCGCGCCCTCGTGGCCGCGCGGGACCGCCCGGCCCCCGGTGTCGGCGGACTGCTCGGAGTCGCCGTGCCGAGCGCCCCGGGCATGACAGTGCTGAACCACGCGGTGCCGGAAGTCGACTCACTGCGCGAGGGGTTTCCCACCATGACCGCATTGGTCGGCCCCCTGGCCACCCGTGCGTCGGTCCTCGAACAGCTCCAGTGCCACAGCCGACTTCATTTCGCCGGCCACGGCTCGCAGTACTCGCTCACCGGTGGCGCACTGCACTGCACGGATGCGCCGATCAGTCTGCGCGACGTGACCGCCCTCCGGCTCTCCGGTGCCGAACTCGCCTTCCTCTCCGCATGCGAGACGGCCCGCGGCATCGCCGGCCTGGCCGACGAATTCGCCCACCTTGCCGGTGGACTCAACATCGCCGGCTTCAGCCATGTGATCGCGACCCAGTGGCCCATCAGCGACCTGCGTGCCCCGCAGGTCGCACGGCACTTCTACCGCGCGCTCCAGCACCGACCGCCCTCCGGCGACTGCCGACTTCCTGCCGCCGCGGCCCTGCGCACCGCGGTCCTCGGGCTCCGTGCCGCCCGCCCGGAGTCCCCGGTGCTCTGGGCGCCCTACACCCACACCGGACCCTGAGCCCGTCGTTCGGTGCGTGACGCCGATCGGGTCAGACCCGCGAGCGGTGCCGCCTCATCCTCACAGTCGGGGATATCGAGATCGGGAGCCGTCGATCACGGGGAGAGCGTTGCGCGGACGCTCTGCCTCTTCCTCGACCGGGCGGGTGCTCGGGACACCGATGCACCACGCCCGCCGGTTCCTGTACCGGAGCGGTGGCGGCCCGGAACACTGACGAGGCACCCCACTTCAGCGGCCCCGGGCAATCCCGGCACGGCCTCGCTGTCGGTGGTCGGTGCGACGATCCCCGGACGGCCACGCGAGGAGAGACATGGGCACCTGGGACATCGGCCCCTTCGACAACGACACCGCCGCAGACTTCGGGGCGACCTGGACGAGGCACCGTCGGAGGAACGCGAATCCATGATCCGGCGCGTGCTCGAACGCGCCGCCGACCCTGCGGGCCACCTGAATATCTCCGACGGCGAGCGAGCAGTGGCCGCGGCGGCCCTGGTTGTCGCACAACACCCCGACGGCGATTCGGCGTGCTCGAAGGACCCCGGCTACCTGTCCGACCGGGTCCAGAACTGACGCGGCGCGAACCCCTCGCGCCGCAGCCAGTGCTCGGTGTAGACGATCCGCTCGGCCTCGATCACGACGAGCGGCCCCGACTGCGGTTCGTCGAGAGAGCGTGACCGTTCGACATGGTCGGACTGCCAGCGGAAAGCCGGCCAGTAGTGCTCGAAATCGGGGTCGTCCTCGGACAGCACACGAGCCCGTCCGAAAAGCTGGGCACCCCGGCTGCTGGCCTGCCCGACCAGCGGAGCGAAGATCCCCACCGACACCCGGGGATCAGCGGCGAGGTTCCGCATCTTCGGCGAACCGGTGGCCGTGGAGAACATCACCGCGAAGTCGAGATGGAAGTACCGCACCGGCGTCGCGAGCGGCCCTTCCGGCCCCGCCGTCGCGAGCACGCACATGTTCTGCGACGACAGCAGGTTGAGTATGCGCTCTTCCAGACGCTCGCGGTCGAGTCGGTTCTTCGGCGACGGGCCGGCCAGCCACGGATTGGTCACAGGCATGATCAAGTATCCCACGCCTCGCCGGGCTCTCCAGGAACCGGACAGCCATGGTCATCGACTGGAACCACCAGGGCAGAGACGGGGGGATCGATCAGCGGCAGGAGCCGGGTGGCATCGTGGCGGTTGCCACCGGTCAGAGTGACGGCGAGCGGGGTTCCGTGCCGGTCGACCATCAGGTGGTGCTCGGAACCGGGACGGGCGTGGTCGACCGGCGAGGGGCCGACATGATCCCCCCTGGGGGCCCGGGACATGCGAGCCGGCAACAGTGCAGTGATTCACGTCCAGAAGGCCGGCGCTGCGCAGTTCGACCGGCAAGGCCGCGTGCAGGCGCGGCCAGACACCGGCCTTCCCGGCGGTGGCCCGTACGATCGGGGCCATGACGACCCGCCGCCGGCTGGGCACCGGCCCCGCCGAACACAGCTCCTCCGCCGAGACGGACACCACCGTCACCGACCCCGTTCATCCCCGGATCCAGGCGGCCGACGCGGATCTGGACGGGGGCGCGCTGTACTGCCCCGACCTTGACTCGCTCGCCGACATGCGGGCCCGCGGAGTGCTCGGCCATCGCCCCGCGACGCCGGATCCCACCCCTCGCACATACGGCCACGGCACGGGGGAACGGACGGAGAGCTGACGGAGGGTTGATGGAGTGCGGCATCGACGGCGGACACGGTGGCGGGTCCGCGAACGCCCCAGGCGGACCGGCTCCGGCGGCTCCGATCCGCCCGGGGAAGTACAGCCGTGGCAGGAGCCGAGGGCGCTGTAACCGGTGAGGGATCAGGCGGCGTGGAAGCCGGGCCACCTGGTGCTCGGATTCTTGAAGCAGAAGCGGAAGAGGGTGCCGTCCTTGACGTCCCCGGCGATCACGCGCCGCTGGTTCGGATTGCTCGACTTGTGGAAACCCTTCCGGGAATTGCAGGCCGTGCCGCTGGTGGTGAGGGTGGAAGCACACCCGCACCACCAGCGGGTCGACGTCACCTCGGCCGGAGCGGTGCCCGGTGCCTGACCGGTCCCGGCCCCAGGGCATCCTGTTCGCCCCCCCCAGCAGCGACACGGCCTGGCAACTCCTGTACCCGGGGCCGGAGTTCGGCCCGAAGCGTCACGACACCAGGCCGGCCCCCTCCAGTTCGGTCAGCCGTACGGTGCACAGCCCGCCACGCTCGGCCTTCACCTCCGTCACCTTCAACTGCGTACCCGGCGCGAGGATGTACTCCTCCTCGCCCGTGAACGCGGAGAAGCGCCGGATCCCCACCGCCCGCGCGGGCGTCACCTCGAACAACGTCCGCCGACCGCGCCCGCCGAGGAACGCACGGGCCACACCCAGCTCGGACGTGCACGACGACACGCCCCACCACGTCACCGTCCGCCCCAGCGGGTACTGGGACCGCAGATCCAGCGCCACCCCGCGCCACAGCGGCCGTGTCCGCGCCGGCAGCGCCTCCATCGCCGAGAACAGCAACCGCAGGTACGGCAGGTACGGCACCACGCGCTCGCGGTCCGACGAGCGCAGCACGGCGTTGAGCTCGCGGTAGAAGCCCGACTCGCACGTGTACAGGTAGAGGGCCGAGATCGCATCGGCCGACAAGGCGCCCACCACGTCCTTGGACGGCTCGTCCGCGGACGCCGCCTCCGCGGCCTTCGTCTCCCCGAAACGGCTCGACAGATCGATGTGCCGGTCCAGGTTTCCGAGCACCCGCGAGACCGGCTCGACGGCCTTCCGGAAATCCATCAGCGGTGTGTCGAGCACCCCGGTGACGGGCGGCAGGACGAGGCCCTCGTCCTTGACGCTGGTGAGCCGCTCCAGATACAGCTGGTGCAACTCCATCGTGGACGCGATGAACGCCCCCATCCGCTGCGCGACACCACTGTCCTCCGGCCCGTCGGCCCCGCCCGTCCCCTGGTCCCAGCCCTTCTGCGGCAGCCAGTCGACCGGCTCGGCCCCCACCGCCGCCAGGGCGTCGTTCACCTGGGCGAAGTGGTCGCCCTCGCAGAACAGATCCCCCTGCGCGGCAGGATTGGCATGGTCCAGGTGACGGACCTGCACCTCCGGGTACTTCTTCTCCAGCCGCTGGACGACCCTCTTCAGACTCCGGGCGTGCGCGCCCCACCAGGCGAACACCACCCCCCGGTCGTCCTCCTCCACCGCGTCCTGCTTCGCCCGGAGGATCTCCTCGGCGATCTGCTCGGCCACGGGGCGCCAGAACGACGTGTGCTGATCGGTGGCCATCGCCCCGTCCGCGCTCGCCGTGAGGGACGCGTTCAGCAGCAGCACGCCCTGGGTGAGCATCGCCTGGAACCACTCGGGCGGCTGAACCGTGTCCTGTTTCTTCAGCAGGGCGCGGACGTCGGCGATCGGGGTCTTCTTGACGATGCCGTACTTCCACATCGCGGCCGCCTTGATGAGGCAGCGGATGCTCACGACCCGGCCGAACTGGCTGTCCTTCCAGTCGTTGAAGGTGTTGTCGAACATCGCGATGCCGGTCGCGCTCTCCGCCCGCGGATAGGGGTTCTGTCCGAAGACGACCACCTTCCACTTCTCCGGCGGGTGCGGCTTCAACGCCTGGAACGTCAGCTCGCGCACCGGAACGACCTCCGGGCTGCGCTTCGGGCCGATGAAGTCGGCGGCTCCCGGCTGTGCCTCGATCACCGGCTTGAGCAGCGGCAGCCACGGCTCGCCGCCACCGGTGAACAGGTCGGCCAGCCCCAACGGATCCCCGGCGGGGGAACCGGCATCGCCCGCGGCCGTCACGTCGACATCACTCACGAGGGTGGAACTCCCCATACTCGGACCGGACGCCTCCACGGGCGCCCCGGCATGCTGAACAGATGCGGCAGGGCCGTCGCCGGTGTCCGCGCCCTGGGCGGCACCGGTCTGCGAGGTCTTCGGGTCAGTGACGAAAGGAAGGCCTCTGCGGCACGTTGATCCGGACCCGCCGCGCGGACCCCGCTCCCTCGATGTCGTCGAGCTGCCCCAGCACGGAGGCCCGCAACTCGTCGTAGTTCGCGAAACCGTGGTCGTGGAAGAGCGTGTAGCCCGTCCACATCAAGTTGGCGCACACCTTCGCGGGCACCTTCCCGGTCTGCGCACCCATCCCGACCAGGGCCACCGACCGGATGCTGCCCGGCTTCGCCCGGTTCTGCAGATGCACCGCCTGGAAGGCGGCCGCGCAGGCCAGGGCCACGTTCATCGTCTCGCTGACGTTCTGCGACGACTGGCGCATGGTGGGCGTCGAGATCAGATACCGGGGCACTTCCGCCCCGGACGGGACGCACACCGCGCTGCCCACCGGCAGCCGTCCGCCGAACCGGTCGCGGATCGCCCGCTGCACCCGTACCTGGATGCCCGCACCGAGGTACCGCTTGACGACGGCGTCGACCCCACCGTCCATCCGGCCGCGCTCGTTGGTGGGAGAGACCCAGGCGTCGGCGTCCACATCGAGCAGCGAACCCCGCCTGATCTCGACCTCCGGCGTATCCGCGAACGCGGACCGCCAAGCCTTCACCACCTCGTCGTTGACGTCGACCAGGACGACGCGCAACGCATGCCTGACACCCACGAACTCACCCCTCTCGCCCCGTGGTTCCGAACAATCCCGAAGCTACCGCGTGCCACTGACAACGCCGTTCGGCAGAACTGTTCGAGCAGCGGACGAGTACGGTCTCACTGCCGGCCTCCCGCGGCTCCCGGGCGAGCCCGGACGGACAGGCCTTCCTGCCGCACGCCAAGAAGGTCCTGACCGCCGTGGAGCAGGCCGAGCAGGCCGTGCGCCCCGGCAGCCGGCCCCTGCGCATCGACGTCCTCAACCGGCGCATCGCTCCTGCCCGGGCCGTCCACCGGTTCCACCGCTCCCGCCCCGGGATGAACCTCGACGCCGTCACACTGAGCAAGAAGAACGCCGCCCAAGCCGCCCAGGCGGTGCTCGACGGGACCGTCGACGTGTCCTTCCGCGCCCTGCCGACAGACCGGGTCCCGGCCGGGATCAACGCCGAACAGCTCCTGGACGGACCGCTGACCGGACGACCGGTCCGACGGACACGGCTCGGGGGAGTCGTCGCGAAGAGGGACGGCGTTTGATACGTCGTGGTGGTTCCCGAGGACGGGATCGGTCCCGGAGCCACCTGCGCGGTCGGCCTCGCGCACACGCGCGACGGACGGTCCCGAGCCGCGGAGGGGGCGGCCCTTGGACGGTCATCCGGTGAGCGACTGCGTCCCCGTCACGGAAAGGAGCGCCAGACGGTCGGCGTCCTCGGTGCCGGGCCGGGCTGTGTAGACCATGATGCGCAGGTCGCTGCCGGCGACGTTGAGGACGTCGCAGTCCATGGTCAGGGCGCCGACATGCGGGTGGTCGACGGTCTTGCGGGCGGCTGCGTGCTCGCCGACGGCGCCCGACTCCCACAGGTCGCCGAAGTGGGCGCTGCGGCGGCGCAGTTCGGCGATCAGGGACCGCAGCCGCGCGTCGTCGGGGTAGCGGCCGGCGGTGCGGCGCAGGTCGGCTGCCTGCGCCGCTCGGAGTGCGCCCTTCGATTCGGGGGTGTGGCGTACGCGGCTGTCGGGGTTGAGGAAGTTGCGCCGAACCGCGTTGAGGTCGTTGCCGTGCCATTCCCCCATGAGTGCCGTGTAGAGGGGGTTGGCGAGCAGTTGGTTCCAGGCGGCGTCGAAGACGGCGACCGGTGTGTTGGTCAGACGGTCCAGCATGCGGTGTACACCGGGAGTGATGTGCTGCGGGACCGCGCCGGGGCCCGGTGGGACGAGGCCGGCCAGGCGGAAGAGGTGGGCTCGTTCGGCCCGGGTGAGCCGCAGGGCGCGGGCGAGGGCTTCGACGATCTGGGGTGAGGGCTTGGTGGCGCGCCCCTGTTCCAGCCGGATGATGTAGTCGGCGGAGACGCCGGCCATCTGGGACAGCTCCTCGCGGCGCAGCCCGGCGGCGCGTCTGCGTCCGCCCGCCGACAGACCGACAGCCCGGGGCGAGACGCGATCGCGCCAGTGGCGCAGGGCCGCGCCGAGTTCTGTGGTCGCCATGCCCTCGATTGTGGCAAGAGAGACGTCCACCTGTCCTGGTACTGCCGTTCCCACCACGACGGACGAGGGGCCACAACCCGCGGTCGGCCGCCGCACGCCCATGCTCCGGACCTTCTCCCCGCCACATGGCACACCTCGATGAAGGCCGGTGCGCGCACGGACTTGCTCGACTGCCGCGTCACCTCGACAGCGGGCCGGTGGATGTTGTCACTCGGCGTAGCGGGTGGCGAGCTCGGGGGACTGGCCACCGAAGGCGGCGAGGCCGGCGGCGAAGACGTCCGAGAGAAGCCGGTAGTCCTCGACGCCCGGGGCGCTGACGGTCTCGCCGAGTTCCAGACCGCGCAGCGCACCGGTGACGAGGTCGTCGGCGGACATGCGGGGAACGGCGCTCAGGTCCATGCCCTGGGAGGAGTGGAACTCGGTGGCCACGACGCCGGGGCAGACCACGCCGACTGTGACACCGGAGTCCTCGACCTCCGCAGCCAGGGCCTGTGTCATGGCCACAAGATAGGCGAGGGTGCCGGCGTACACGGCGCGGCGGGGCATGACGCGCTTGTCGGCGGGGCCGGAGAAGGCGATCATTCCGGCGACGTTGAGGATGGTTCCCCGGCCGCGCCGCTGCATGGGGCCGACCGCGGCCCGCATGAGCTGGGTGGGTGCGAGGACCTTGACGTTGACCAGTTCGCCGGCCTTGTCGGCGGGCAGCTCCGCCAGCGGCATGTAATGGGCGACACCGGCGTTGTTGACCAGGATGTCCAGCGGCTCCTCGGCGCAGATCCGGGCGAGGGCGGCGATGCCGTCCTCGGTGGACAGGTCGGCGGCGACGGTGCGGACGCTGATCCCGGGGTGGGCGGAAGCGAAGCCGGCGAGGCGTTCCCGGCGGCGGCCGACGACGATCAGGTCGTGGCTGTCGGAGGCGAAGCGTTCGGCGAACGCCTTGCCGATGCCGGAGGTGGCACCGGTGACGAGGGCGAGCTTGCTCACAAGGGTGTTTCCTTTCGAAGGGCGGTTCGACCCGGGCGGCCGGAGTGGTGAAGGCGCCGCGGAGTCAGGCGTGTTGGCGGTGGTCCCGCTCTGTGGGGCCGGACCGGGCCGGTTCGTCGTTCGCGAGGGTGCAGTCCTGATCACCCGGTCCGATCAATCCGGCCACGGGAGTCTTCCGGGGTGCCGGTGTTCCACTCACGCATTCAGCATGCGTACCACTCGCGCTGTTGGACAGTGGACCCGCTTTCCCGGGACCGGAAGTACCAGGAAGGACGAGGGAGATGTTTGCCGCGATGACGCGGTGCGCCCTCGAAAGAGCTCGGCCAGCTCCTGGGATGCCTGATGCGACGGCGGTTCGCGCCGTACGAGCACAAGTCCGCGACAGCATACGGACATCGGCAGGTGGCACGGCTCCGGACGCCGGCGCCCGCCCGGCGCGGCAGCCGGGGCGTCAACGTGCCCGCCACCAGCCCGAACAACCCGAACGGTCCGCCGGGAAACCGGTGGACTCTCGCGGAAGGGCGAGATCAGTGGAACGTCAGTAAAACGTCAGTTGCCGACTACAGGGTGGGGCTTCCGATCGGCCGGAGCAGGACCCGGTCCGGGCCGAGCGGGACAGCACAGGCTCAAGCTCAGAGAGACCCGCAATGAAGAGAATCCGGGCTGCCGTCCTCACCGCCTCGGCCATCACAGGCACGGCCCCGGCCGCCACCCCGGCCCCGGTGCTCGGCCGCTGTGGGAGGGGCGTCGGCACCGTCATCCGTGAATACGGCGTCGCCGCCTGCGCCACGGCACGCGGCGTCCGGACGGATTTCGCGGGCGGCACCGGTCCGGCCGCCCACGTCCGTACGGAGAAGGCGTCCGCCGGACGGAGCGACTGGCCGGTCCCGGGCAGGGGTTGGAGAAACGGCATCAAGGCCGAATCGAGGTGGGGCGCGGGTTCCGGTGACACCTCGCAGCGCAGCGTCGCTGACGCCACCGCAGCGCCCATGACCATCAGGGAGTTACACATGACGTCGCCTTTGCCGCTGCCCGCTTTCCACCCGGACCATTCGAACGCCCACTACACGGTCGACGAGATCTCCAGACTGGTCGGGATGTCACCGCGGAACATCCGTGCACACCAGTCGCGCAAACTGCTCCAGCCCCCGACCCGCAAGGGACGGATCGGTTACTACGACGAGACCCACGTCCGCCGCCTCCAGCACATCGTGTCCTTGCAGCGGCAGGGCTTCAACCTGGTCTCCATCGCCGCCTTCCTCGGCGTCGGGGACCACGACGACGAGGAGGGCCGGCTCGCCGCCGCGGTCAACCGTGCGGTGCGCGACCAACCCGGGGTGTTCCACTGCCTGAACCGGCACGGCATGCTCGGGTGGGAGGCCGACGGCACGGTGACGATCTCGCGGCCCGGGGTGCAGCGGGCGGCGATGGAACTCGTCCGGACCGGAATCCCGCCGACGGCCGTGCTGCGTTGCCTGGCGCGGCTGCTGGACCGGATCGCCAACGCCGCCGAGGAGTTGGTCACCTCCTCCAGTGCGGAACTCATGCCCGTCGCAACCGGGTTCACGCAGTCCCCGGCCCTCCGGCCGGCCGATGCCCCGCCGACCGACCGGTTCACCGAGGGGCTGGTGGACCTCTTGGTGAACGCCTTCCGCGCCGCCGCGGAGGAACGCTGCCGGGAACTGGTCACGGACATCCTCATGGCGGACGGCGGCTCCGAGGCCTGGATCGAGGAGCACCTGGTGGTCGAGAACGGCTGAACGGCGCCGGCCCCTTCTGCTGAACGGCGCCCGGCCTCATCCGTCGAGCGGCGTCGGGCCCTGTCCGTCGAGCGGGGCCCGGCCCCGTCCACAACACCCCGTCGATGGCACGCTTTCGTGCAACGGTCGAACGGCTGCCGGGCACGGGGTCGTTCCTTCCGCGCACCGGCCGTCCCACCGGCACTACGGTCAAACACATCGGCAGTAGTCCAGTTGCCGTGCGGTGGCCGCGCGAGTGAGCGCTGCCAACAGTCCACGCCCATGCGCCGCACGGACGCCCCAGTACCGGAAGCATGAAAGCCAGTGAACCGCACTCCTCTCCTGCACGGCGCCGTCAAGACCGAGAGCTACCGCCTCCGCGCCGACGCGCGGTTGACCGAGGAACCGGGAGGCTGCCTCGTCCTCGAACAGTCCCGCTACCGACTGCGCCTGCCCGGCCTGGGGGCGGGCCGCCGCGCCCTGCTGCTGCGGATGGCGGAGAACTGGCTGGGCGACCTGCAGATCGCCCAGCTCGTCACCGGCCTGGACAGCGACTCCCGGCTCCTGCAGGCCCAGTTGCTGGTCCGAAGGCTGGTGCTGCACTCCTGGCTCGAGCGCCGGATCTCCGTCGGCGCCCGCGCCCTGCTCGACGTGGTGCCGCGCCGGATCGGAGCCCACAGCATGCCGCCCCAGCACCGCCACGGCGCCGGGGCGACGTACCGCCTGTCCAGGTTCGCGGTGCTGCGGGCCGAACAGAGCCGGATGGTGGTGTACTCGCCGCTCAGCACGGTCGGGATCAGCTGCCCGGAGACCCGGCTGACCGCCGTGCTCGCCCGGGCGTGCGGCGAACCCGTCGGCCTCGGCGAGGTGGCCGGGGAACTGGGACTCGACGAGAGCACGGCGGGGCTGCTGCTGAACGAGCTGCTCTCCGCCCGACTCCTGCTCACCCCGCAGGAGGCCGATGCCGAGACCCGGGCGGCGCCGCTGGCCCTCTGGTCGGCGGAGGAGCTCTGGCTCCACGACCGCACCCGGCCGGAGCGGCACGCCGCCCCGATCGGCGCCACCGATCGGTTCCGCGACCTGCCGGAGCCGGAGCCGGGGCCCGCGGAGCCGGTGTCCGGCTCCGCCCGGCCCTCGATCGCGTTGCCCGAGCCCGGCACCGCCGACCGGCGGGACCGGCCGTCCGACTCGCTGTCGGCGGTGATGGCCCGGCGCCGCAGCGTGCGCCGGCACGACGACACCCGGCCGCTGACCGTCGCCCAGCTCGGCGAGTTCCTCCACCGGGTCCAGCGGCTCGGACCGCAGGACCGCGACGGCGGGGCGAACGCCGTCCGGCCCTACCCGGGAGCGGGCGGCCTCGGCGAACTGGAGGTCTACCCCCTGGTCTCGCGCTGCGCGGGCCTGCCCAGCGGCCTCTACCACTACGACTCGACGCACCACCGCCTGACCACCGTCGCGGCACCCGGGCCGGAGACCGAACGGATGCTGTCGTTCGCACGGGCCACGGCCACCATGCCGGGCCCGCCGCAGGTGCTGTTCGTGATCACCGCCCGGGTCGGACCCCTGATGCGCAAGTACGAGGGGATCCCCTATGCCCTGGCACTCAAGGACGCGGGAATCCTGACCGCCTGGATGTACCTGGTGGCCACCGACATGGGCCTGGCGCCCTGTGCCCTCGGCGCCGGTGACGCCGCCTCCTTCGCCGCCCTGACCGGCCTGGACCCACTGGCCGAGCCCGCCATCGCCGAGTTCACCCTCGGCTCCCGCCCGACCGAAGCCGAGGAACAGTCATGAGATTTCGCAAACAGGCCGTGCGGAAACTGGAATCGCCCGAACAACTGGACGAGATCGCCCGGCTGACCTCGGTACCCGGCTGGCTGACCACCCTGGCACTGTCCGTCGTGGTCCTCACCGTCGGCGGCTGGTCCGCCCTCGCGACCGTCACCGAGACCGTCTCGGCACCCGGGGTGCTGGTCGGCGCGAGCGACGAGCAGCCCGAGGCCGTGGTCTACGCGCCGATGCCGACCGCATCCCTGCTGCACCCCGGTCAGCCCGTCCGGCTGTCGGCCGCGGCCGCCCCCGCCGCCTCGGCCGGAACCCTGTCCGGGACGGTCACCGCCATCGCCTCCGCCCCCGAGACCGAGCAGTCCCTGCGTACCCGGCTCGGCGCCGACCACGACCTCACCCCGTATCTCGGATCCGGCCCGGTCACCGCGGTCACCATCCGCCTGGCCACCGACCCGCGGTCGCCCACCGGGCTGAAGTGGTCCCGTTCCGGCCCCGCCTTCGCGCTCGGACCCATGAGCCCGGTGACCGCCGTCCTCGACGTCTCCGCCGAACACCCCATCGACTGGCTGGTGAAACGATGAGCCTCACCCTCCCCGGGCGCGCCGCCGCCCGACCCGGAAGCAGACGGGTCCGCACCCCGACAGTCATCCAGATGGAGGCCACCGAGTGCGGAGCGGCGTCCCTGGGCATCGTGCTCGCCCACTACGGCCGCCACGTCCCCCTGGAGGAGCTGCGCCAGTCCTGCGGAGTGAGCCGTGACGGCTCCACCGCGGCCAGCGTCGCGAAGTCGGCGAGACGCTACGGGCTGACGGCGCGCGGACGGCAGAGCCCGATCGCCGACCTCGGCTCGGTGCCGCTGCCCGCCATCCTGTACTGGAAGTTCGAACACTTCCTGGTGCTCGAGGGCATGGGCCGCAAGGTCTGGCTCAACGACCCGGCGACCGGCCCGCGTTCGGTGAGCTGGGAAGAGTTCGACGACGCGTACACCGGCATCCTGATCGCCCTCGAACCCGGCCCGGAGTTCGAACCCGGGGGCACCCGCTTCAGCCTGCCGCGCGCGCTGCGGGAACGCTGGCGCAACCTGGGATCCGTGGTCGCGCAGACGGTGCTGCTCGGCATCCTCGTCGCCCTGGTCGGCATGGCGGTGCCCGCGCTCACCCGGGTCTTCGTCGACCGGACGCTGCTCGGTTCCGACTCCGGGACGCTGACCGGACTGGTGGCGGCCCTGGCCGTGGCCACGGCGGTCACCTTCATCGCCGGCTGGCTCCAACAACGCCTGCTGGTACGGGCCGAGACCGCCGTCGCCCTGGGCAGCGCGGCCCGCCTGCTGCGGCACATGCTGCGACTGCCACTGGACTTCTTCAATCAGCGGATGGCCGCCGACCTCGCCCGCCGGGTACGCACCAACGACGTCGTGGCCGACATCTTCACCCGGCGCCTGGCCTCCATCGCGGTCGACATGATGCTGGTGCTGTCCTACGCCGGACTGCTGTGCCAGTACGACCTGACCCTGGGCCTGAGCGCCCTGCTGTTCTCCGGGCTGAACGTCGCCGTGCTGCGCTGGCTCTCCACCATGCGCGCGACCGCGATCGCCGGGCTCCAGGCCGAGCGGGGCCGGCTCTACGGCGCCGTCTACACCACCATCTCGATGATCGAGACGGTCAAGGCCAGCGGACAGGAGGAACTGAGCTACCAGCAGTTCGCCGCCCGGCAGGCCGCGGTCACCAGCGGGCAGCAGCAGGCCGGTGTGCCGGCCGCCATCGTCGCGGCGGTCCCCGCCCTGCTCGCCGCACTCAACACGGTTGTGCTGATCGCCCTGGGCAGCCACCTGGTGGTGGCCGGAACACTCAGCGTCGGCGTCATCATCGCCATGCAGGGCCTGGCCGTCGCGATGAACCGGCCCGTCACCAGCCTCGCCGCGGTCAGCGCCCAGGTGGAGGAGATCGGCGCCGACCTCCAGCGCCTCCAGGACGTCGAGCGCTACCCGCTGTCACCGGCACGGACCACCGACCACCCGGCCTCCCCGCCGGAGGGACACGTGGTGCTGGACAAGGTCACCTTCGGCCACAACCCGCTGGTCCCACCGCTGCTCGACGAGTTCTCGCTCGACCTGCCCCCCGGCACCCGGGTCGCCCTGGTCGGTGGCTCGGGCAGCGGCAAGTCCACCGTCGGCCGGCTGGTCGCCGGGCTGCACCGGCCGTGGAGCGGACGGATCACCGTCGACGGCCGGGAGATCACCGACCTCGACCCCGCGCTGTGGGCCGCCACCGCGGCCATGGTCGACCAGGACCGGGTCATGTTCGAAGGCACCGTACGGGACAACACCACCCTGTGGGACCCGACCGTCCCCGACGAGGACGTCGTCCAGGCACTCCGGGACGCCTGCATCCACCAGGAGGTGGCCGCCCGCCCGGGCGGCCTGGCCAGCCCGGTGCACGAGGGCGGACGGAACTTCTCCGGCGGCCAGCGCCAGCGGCTGGAGATCGCCCGCGCCCTGGTCCGCAACCCGCGCCTGCTGATCCTCGACGAGGCCACCAGCGCCCTGGACACCGAGACCGAGCGGCTGATCGACACCAACCTGCGCCGCCGCGGCGCCACCTGCCTGATCATCGCGCACCGCCTCTCCACGATCCGCGACTGCGACCTGATCGTGGTGCTGGACCACGGCCGGGAGGTCGAACGCGGCACCCACGACGAGCTGCTCGCCCGCGACGGCTCGTACGCGGCACTGATCCGCCACCACCAGAACTCCGGGAAGGAAGCCTCGTGAACACCCCTGCTCCGCCCCGGGACTGGGAACTGCTCGCCCGCCTCGCGGCACCGGACTCGGCCACCAGGACCGCCCGCCGGCTCGACGGACGGCACACCGTCTACCTGCTCGACGGCGGACCGGCCGACATCTTCGCCACCCGCCCCACCCCCGGCGGCGGCACCTCCCGCCAGCACTTCGTCGCCCGCTGCCCGGCCCACAGCGCCATCCCGTCCTCGACCGCCACCGGCGAGTGGCAGCTCACCGTCGTCCCGCTGCCCGGGGGCCGCCTGCGCGACGTCGACCACGACCAGCTCTCCCAGCTGCAACTCCTGGTCCAGCACGGCGAATCCGAATCCGCCCGGCCACCGGAACGGCACCGCACCCGGCCGCCGGAGCACGGCGACCGGATCGCCGGAGCGATCAGCGACGCCCTCGACCGCGCGCTGCAGGCGGTCGCGGACGCGTCGCGCACCACCACCGCGCCGCGCGACGCCGAGGTGCTGCGCCCGCGCCAGATCGTCTCGCTCGCGCGCGGTCGAACGGTCGTCGGCAGCGGGCGGCCCTGCTGGCTGCGGCTCGCGGACGGCCGGATGAGCAAGAACGGCCTGACGGAACACACCGTTTCGGCGGGCCGCGAGGCGCTGTTCCTCGGGGTGCGCGACTGGACCCGGGTGGAGAGCGACTGCCTGGCGGAACTGCTCAGCACCCCGGACCTGCTGCGATCGGGCGCCCTGTTCGAGGCCGTCGACCAGCAGATGGCCCACCTGGTGCGCTCGCTCACCGACCGGATCCAGACCGCCGACGCGGCGTTCCTGCGCTCGCTCGACGCCCGTCGGCACGCCGCCGATCAGCTGGTGGCGGCCAGTGCCCGCGGGGCGCTGCGGGTGCTGGGCACCGACGGCGCCCGGCGCGGGCACCTGACGGCGAACGGCGCCCAGGACGCCCGGGCCTGGGCGGTCGAAACCCTGCGGGTGGTCACCGAGGGCGCGGAAGTCACCGTCACCGAACCGCCGGTCCACATCCCCGGCACCACCGATCCGGCCGACGAACTGCGCGCGGTGGCCCAGAGCTCACGGCTTCACCTGCGGCAGGTACGGCTACCGAAGGACTGGTGGCGCAACGACGCCGGACCGCTCGTCGGCTGGTGCGACCCCGCCGACGTGATGACCTCCGCCACCCCGGCGCAGGTGCCCGGGGCCGGAACGGAGACCGCCCGCGACGGGGAGAAGGCCCGGCCGGTACCGGTCCCGCTGCTGTTCGCCCGGGGCCGCTACTGGATGGTCAACCCGTACACCCGGGCCCGTACTCCCGTGGACCGGCGCCTGGCGGCGGCCTGCACGCGCAACGCCACCCTCGTCCAGCTCCCGCTGCCCTCGGCCGGCAGCCTGTGGCAGCTCCTGCGCCTCGGGGCGTCCGGAACGGGCTCGGAACTGCGCTCGGTGCTGCTCAACGGAGTGGTCGTGGCGGCGCTCGGCCTCGCGACCCCGCTCCTCATCGGGTGGGCGCTGAGCTCGCTGGCCACCGGCGGCGTGCGGGACCTGTCCTGGGCCACCGGGCTCTATCTGGCGAGTGCGGTGGTGGCGGCCCTGTTCACCGTCATCCTGAACCTGCGTGCGCTGCGGCTGGAGGACCGGCTGGAGTCCGGGATCCAACTGGCCCTGTGGGACCGGCTGGTCCGCCTGCCGTCCGACTTCTTCACCCGGACCACCAGCGGCGTCCTGGCGAACAAGATGCTGGGCACCGCCTACGCCCGACAGGCGCTCAACGGGCTCGCCACCCGGACCATCCTGGCCCTGCTGACCGCCGTCGCGGGACTGGCGCTGACCGTGTGGATCAGCCCGGTCATGGGCCTGTACGCCCTGGCCCTGCTCGCGGCGACCTCCGGGCTGGGGGTCCTGTTCGGCGTCGTGGTGGTACGGCGTCAGCGTCAGGCCCTGCCCGCCGAGCACCACGCGGCCGCGGTGACCAACGAGCTGTTCGGCGGCATCGTGAAGATCAAGCTCGCGGCCGCGGAGAACGCGATGTTCAGCCGCTGGGCCCAGGCCACCGTCGCCGCCCGCGCGGGCCTGCAGCGGGTGCACCGGGTCCAGGCGGCGATGGCGGCGGTGGCCGTCACGGTGCCGGTGGCCGGGCAGTTGGTCCTCTTCGCGGTGCTGGCCGGACCACTGCGGGGACAGGTGCCCGCCGGTGACTTCTTCACGCTCAACGCCGCTTTCGCCCTGCAACTCCAGGCGATGATCCAACTGGTTACCACGGGAACCGAGTTCGTCGCCGTGCTGCCGCGGCTGAACGGCCTGTCCGAGGTGATCACGGCACGCACCGAACGGGAGCCCGGCCACGTCCAGCCCGTGGAGCTGCACGGCGAGATCGAGATCGTCAACGCCTCCTTCGGCTACCCCGGCCAGGACACCCCCACCCTCGACCGGGTCTCGCTCCACGCGCGCCCGGGGCAGTTCGTCGCCGTCGTCGGGCCGAGCGGCTCCGGCAAGTCCACCCTGCTGCGGCTCCTGCTCGGATTCGAGCGCCCGCGCAGCGGTTCCGTCCTCTACGACGGCCAGGACCTCGCCGAACTGGACGCGCAGGCCGTGCGCCGGCAGTGCGGGGTCGTGCTCCAGGACAGCAGGCTGTTCAGCGGCACCATCCGCGAGAACATCTGCGGCGCCAACCCGTACTCCCTCGACCAGGTCTGGGAGGCCGCGGCCATGGCCGGACTCGACGAGGACATCCGGCGGATGCCGATGGGCCTCAACAGCCTGCTGTCCTTCGGCGGCGGCACGCTCTCCGTCGGGCAGCGGCAGCGGGTGCTGATCGCCCGGGCCCTGATCGCCAAACCGCGCGTCCTCTTCTTCGACGAGGCGACCAGCGCGCTGGACAACCACACCCAGGAAGTGGTCACCGCCAGCACCCACCAGCTCGCCGCCACCCGGATCGTCATCGCCCACCGGCTCTCCACCGTGGTCAACGCGGACCTCATCCTGGTCATGGACGAGGGCCGGATCGTCCAGCGCGGCACCTACGAGGAGCTGCTCGCGGACACCGGCGGGCTGTTCCACCAGCTCGCCCGGCGGCAGTTGTGGGAACAGCCGACCACCGCCGAGGCCCCGGTCCGTTCCTGAGCCGGTGCGGGGCGCGGCATGCCCCGCCCCGCACCGCCCCGCCCCGAACATTCCTGAAGCGTCCCTGAACAGCCCTTCCGAACCGCTCGCGGCCGTCCGCGGAGCCCCGTCCGCAGAACAACCCGTCCGCAGATCCCGTCCACAGAGCAGAGGAGCGAACCATGTACTCCGCCGAACGCACCGCCTTCGCCGCCGGCTACAGCGCGATGGTGGCAGCCGTCTGGTCCGATCCGAGCCGGGAACGGCTCCTGACCGAGGAACCGCGCGTCCTGCTCGCCGAGCACGGCATCGGGGTGCCGGCCGGTACGGCCGTCGACGTCGTCCGGGACCTGCCGGCGGCGCCGGAGGTGGTGGAGGTCCAGATCCGGTTCTGGGAGGAGGCGGCCGCCCGGGGCCGGCTCACACTGTTCGTGCCCCACCCCGACCGCTTCGACGCGCGGGATCTCACCGAGGAGGAAATGGACGCCCTGGTGGCAGGTACCGGCGTTCCGGAATTCCTGAGAACTCCCCGATGACGGAACGGACGACCCGACCGTGGCATTTATCGGTGTCACGGTCGGGAAAGTCTTGTTGCCGGAAAGCGTGACGCCTAGATTCCTCTTACGGACGAGAATGCGGCGCATCGTCCGTGACCCGACGCGAAAGCCCGCATGCAAAAGGAAAGGGAAACACCGTGAACGAGGACGACGAGACCTATGCGGCTGATTTGTCGGACGACGACCTGGAGGCCCTCGTGGCCGGCATCAAGGGCCTGAACATCGCGGGCGACGAGTAGCGCCGTACCCCCGTTCCCGTCCGTGTCCCCGCCCGCATCCGCGCCCGCGTCGATACCGGCGGTCCGGGCACGACCGAGGGGCCGGCCGATATCGGCCGGCCCCTCGGTCGTGCCCCGCTCAGGCGTCGTTCGCCCCGCTCCGCAGCGCCGCCGCGAGATCCACCACCGTACGGGCGGACTCCGGCGGGAGCGAAGCGTCACCGGCATCGGCCCCTGCCCCGTGCTCGGTCCCGTGCTCGGGCCCGGGAACGGTCTCCACGGCCGCGCACAGGTCCTCCGGGGTCAGATCGGCCAGCCGCCGGCGATGGTGGTCGAGCAGCTCGGCCGCGGCACGGCGCAGCTCGGTCGGGCCCACCGGGCGTGGCGGCAGGCGGAGTCCGTCGTCGAGGTGGCGGGCCAGCGCCGTGCGCAGATCGGCGGTGCCGGGCTGCCGTACGGTCAGCGACAGGTGGACGGAGAGGCCGTCCGCGTGGCCGACGGCCGAATGCGGTGCGCCGCGGGGGATGTAGAACACCTCTCCCGCGCTCGTCGTGCTCTCCAGTTCCACCGGTCCCGGGTCCGGCTCGTAGCCGATCCGCCAGTGCCCGCCCTCGGGGACCGCGTGCACCCGCCACCGCTTGCTGCCGTGCAGTTGCAGCACGAAGACGTCCGCGTCGTCGCGGTGGGAGCCCAGCCCCTGCCCACCGGGCGGGGTGAGGAAGAGGAACGCCTCGACGCGGCGGCCCAGTTCGACGCCGAGCCGCGCCGTGAGGGCGGCCGCCCCCGGGTGCCAGTGCTCGATGTTGCGCATCAGCAGGGTGGCACCGGCGGCGAGCCGCCGCAGCACCTCGGCGGGGTCGGCATAGCCGCCGAAGACCTGGTCCCCGACGGTGCGTGCGGTGGTGTACTCGCCCGGCTCCAGGTTCTTTCCGCGGGAGACGAGTTCGAGGTACGGGCGGCGGAGCAGACCCGAGGCCAGCGCGGCGTCCACGTCGGCCAGGGTGACCGGTGGTGCGGACAATACGGGTGGGCGCAGGAGTCGGGCACGGCGTCGCCACGTCGTGGTCAGGAACGGTTCGGGCTCGCCCACCAGGGAGCGGAGGGTATCCATCAGGATCGGTGGCCTTCTGTGACGGGTCGGAGCGCCGGGGCGTGCCCCGGCGCCGGGCGTGTTCCGGAAACGGCGCCGGGCGTGTTCCGGGAACGGCGTCGTCCGCCCGGCGGGGAACGCCCGCCGGGCGGAACCTTCGGAACACGCCCTAGGAGGCGTCGCGCAACGGGTACGTCCCGCTGCCGAGCACGCGCACCGCCGCGCGGACGGTGGAGCCCAGGTCGTGGTGGACCGGCAGTTCCGGGCGGGCGTACCGGAGCTGGGCGATCACGTCCGGGCGGCGGCGGTAGCCGTGCTCGACGCCGACGGCGACCGGCCGGCCGGAGGCCGCAGCGGCACCCAGCTCATAGAGCGCTATGGGCTGTTCGGGCCGGTGCGCGTTGCCTGCGGGGAACCAGAAGAGCACCAGGTCGGCGCGTGACAGATGGCGGTGCTCCCAGCCCACCATCGCCTCGTCGAACCCGGAGGAGCCGGAGACGCTCCGGCGGGGGCTGAACAGCCCCAGGGGACGTCGGTCGGGCCAGCTCCGCTCGAACGTGGCAATGGCGTCGGCCCGCCAGTCGGGGCAGTTGTGCATCCCCCCGGCGAGGAAGACCTTCGCTTCTCCCGGGCGGGGAACGCATTCCTCCAGGGACTCGATCACCCGCACCCGCTGGGTCGTCGTCATGCGCCATTCCTTGTCGTTCGGGGCTCGCGGAGGTTTCAGGACTGCAGGTACGCCGAGCGTTCGGGAGTGTCCGGCAGCTGCAGGTGCTGGACCACGGGGTTGCGCTTGCCGTCGGCGGTGAACTGGAAGTCCCGGTCCGGGCGGTGGCGCAGCCGGAAGCCCTGCCGGGCGCCGAAGTGTGTGCCGAGGCGGGTGTTGAGGTCGTCGACGCAGGCCGCGGCGGGTGCCGTCGGGCCGGCGGTGATCAGTTCGAGCGTGCCCGGTTCGTCCTGGACGACCTGGTAGTCCGGGAGACCGGCGGCGGCGAGCGCGGCGAGCAGGGCGTAGGGCGAGTAGGCGGCCCCGTCGCGGCCGACCAGGCTGCAGCGGGCCCGGCCCACGAGCCCTTCGACGACGGTGCCGGGCAGACCGCAGTCGCAGTCGACCGGACGGTGCGCGAGGTCGCCCGTGGCGTAGCGGATGACCGGCATGGGGGTGGACAGCAGGGAGGTCAGGACGACCTCTCCCGCCTCGTCGCCGGTCGCCTCGATCTCGGGCAGGACGAAGTCGTCCTGGAAGTGCATCCGTCGCCGACTGCACTCGAAGGCCGCGTAACCGGTCTCCGCGGTCGTGTACAGCATGGTCACCGGGCGGCCGAACGCCTCCTCGACCAGGCGGCGACCGCTGTCGGGCATGTGCTCGTAGGTGGCGACGACACCGTTCGGGCGCAGGACGATGCCGCGCTCCAGGCAGTAGCGGGCCAGGGTGATGACACGACTGGAGGAGCCGGTGATCTGGTCGACCGGGAAGCGGCCGACCACGGCCTCGTAGTCGGCGACGATGTCGGGCGCGTCGGGGTCGTACCCGCGCAGGTTGCACTTGATGTAGGGGCGGGGCAGCATCACCGGCTGGAACAGCGGGGTGTCGGGGAAGAGCAGCCCCACGTTGAGGGAGGTGCCGCTGTCCGGCAGGCCGAGGAAGGCGCTGAACCGCTCCCGGACCACATGGGTCAGCAGTCCGCCGGTCTCCGCCGTGGACAGCAGGGTGACGGGCTGCCCGGTGCTGCCGCTGGTCCGGGTCAGGAAGAACGCGCCGGGCGCCATCCGGCCGGTCGCGTCGCGGCTGACGAAGTCGATGAAGTGCTCGCGCAGGTCGCTCTTGCGCGTCCGGGGGAAGTCGCGCAGGCTCAACCGCTCGCGGCCGCGCAGGGCGCGGTAGTACGGCGCCCGTTCCGCGGCGGTGGCCAGCAGGTGGTCGAGACGCTCGCGCCCCCGCTCGGGGTCGTACGGTGCCAGGCTCTCGATCTCCCGGCGTTTCTCCAGGAACCATGCGGACGACGCCTTGCGCGTGATGCGCTCGCGCAGCCGCTGGAAGTCGTGTGCCAGATCGCTGGGCAGGTTCAACGCAGTTCCTCCGTGTGAACGACCGGCCGGGGGGGGGGGGGGGGGGGGGGCCCCCCCGCCCCGCGGGGGGGAGAGAGTAATTCTAGTCGCCCCCCCA